>JAVXWK010000665.1:0-8196 GCA_032230575.1 Pseudonocardiales bacterium
CTTGATGGCGGTGCAGCCCACTACCCCGGCTGCGGTACAAATCTCCCAAGGCGCTGAATCGTGCTGTACAACGGTCACGAACGGCGCCAAACGGGTGCGGAACGCGGACGGGGTGGACACCGTGAACCTGAAGAAGATCCTCACTTTCGCCGGAATCGCCTTGCTGCTGTTCTTCCTGATCGCGGAGCCACAGCAAGCCGCCCAGCTGGTCACCAACATCCTCAACTCGCTGCGAACTGCGGCTGAGGCCCTGATCACCTTCGTGCGACAATTGTTCTAGTTCACCCGGCGTTGACGGGCGGGCAGGGACAGGCACGGCTGGTACCAGGAAGGGCTGGTGGCGCATGTTCGCACCACGTGATCCAGACGACTACCTGCTGTCGAGCGAGCGTCGGGTCATCCGGGTGCGCAGGCACTGGTCCTACCTGATCTGGGACGTGCTCGAAGCGGCGGCACTGCTCGCCGGCTTCATGATGATCTCGTACCTGCTCCCGTCGAACGTGGGCGTGATCCAGAACGTGCTGTGGTACGGCGGGCTGCTCGTGCTGCTGCGGCTCGCCTACTTCATCATCGAGTGGTGGGTCGAGCGCATCGTCGTCACCGACAAGCGGTTCATGCTGACATCGGGCGTCTTCGAGACCAAGGTCGCGATGATGCCCATCAGCAAGGTCACCGACCTCACCTATGAGCGGACCGTGGGCGGGCGCATGCTCGGCTACGGCACGCTGATCGTGGAGTCGGCCGGTCAGATCCAGGCGCTGAACCGCCTGGAGTTCCTGCCGGACCCCGAAGAGGTGTACGACGCCATCTCGGAGCTGACCTTCGGTGACAAGAAGGCACAGGCCGAGCGGTTCTCGATGATCAAGGCGCAGCGGGCCGCGCGAGGCAAGAAGATGGTCCCGTAGGGCGACCTCACAGGGGCGTCGTCCACACTGGACGACGTGGTCATCGATCTGCACACCCATTCGTCCGAGTCCGACGGCACCGACAGCCCTGCCGAACTGGTGAAGGCGGCGGCGCGAGCCGGACTCGACGCGGTGGCGATCACCGACCACGACACCGCGGCCGGATGGGCCGAGGCGGCTGCCGCACTGCCCCCTGGCCTGCGACTTGTGCGTGGTGCCGAACTCTCCTGCGCGTGCGATGACGGCCATGGCCGCACCATCACCGTGCACCTGCTGGCCTACCTCTACGACCCGACGCACGCGGCGTTGATGGTCGAGCAGTCGCGGCTGCGCGAGGAGCGGCGGCAGCGGTTGCAGAAGATGGCCGAGATGATGCAGGCCGACGGCTTCCCGATCGACCCGGTCGAGCTGATGACGCGGCTGCCGTTCGACGCGCCGGCCGGTCGTCCGCACCTGGCGCAGGCGTTGATCCGCGGCGGGGTGGTCTCGTCCGTCGACGAGGCGTTCGCGACCTATCTGACCGGTGGGCGTTATTACGTGGGGCGGACCGACACGCCTGTCGAGCGGGCCATCGAGATGATCGCCGAGGCCGGTGGTGTGACCGTGCTGGCGCATCCGTTCGCCCGGTCGCGCGGGCCGATCGTGACCGCGGACGTCGTGCGCGAGTTGACTGCTGTCGGCCTCGGAGGGGTTGAGGTCGACCACCCGGACCACGATGCTGCTACCCGGACGTCCCTGCGTTCGCTCGCCGACGAACTGGGGTTGCTGGTCACCGGGTCGAGTGACTACCACGGCACGAACAAGACCGTGCGGCTCGGCGCGGAGACGACGTCGCCGGAGATGCTGGATGCTCTGGCTTCGAGGGCTACAGGCGGCAAGATCCTCGTGGGATAGGTGGCTCCATGTTCCACCTGCGGCTGTTCATCGAGGCCTCGATCACGCTGCTCGTGATCATGGACCCGCCCGGGACCGTGCCCGTGTTCCTGGGGCTGGTCGGCCGCAAGACGCGGGACGCGCGGAAGTCGGCGGCGCGGCAGGGCGTGCTGGTGTCGTTCCTGGTGATCACGCTGTTCGCGGTCGCGGGCAACTCGATCCTGGCGTACATGCACATCGGCATTCCCGCGCTGCAGGGTGCGGGCGGGCTGCTGCTGTTGCTGATCGCGCTGGACCTGCTGACGGGGAAGGGCGCCACGAACCACCCCGAGGTCGAGGACGTCAACATCGCGATGGTGCCGCTGGGCACGCCGTTGCTGGCCGGGCCCGGTGCCATCGCCGCGACGATCGTGTTCGTGCGTCAGGCCGGCGGTGACATCGGTTCCTATCTCGCGCTGGCCGCGGCGATCGTGGCCGTGCATCTGATCCTGCTGGGGACGTTGCGGTCCGCCGGGTTGCTGATCAAGGTGTTCAAGGAGAGCGGGATCCTGCTGATGGCCAAGATCGCCGGTCTGCTGCTGGCCGCGATCGCCGTGCAGCTGGTCGCGTCTTCGGTGCAGGGCTTCATCTCCGGTTCTTAACGCTCGATGTGGGCGCTGTCCCCGTCGATGATGATCGGCCGCTCGATGAGGCTCGGGTTGGCGACCATGTGCGCGATCCATTTGGCCCGGTCGTGTTCCAGGAGCTTGGGGTACGCCGGTTCCTTGGTGCGCGCGATCTCCCACGGCTCCTTGCCCAGGAGCGTGAGGACGTGGTCGAGCTCCTCGGCGGTGGGGGCGTCGTCGAGGTAGCGGCGTTCGGTGTACTCGACGCCCTCGTCGTCGAGGCGTTGCTTGGCGGCGCGGCTCTTGGAACAGCGCGGGTTGTGCCAGATCTCCATGCGCTGAAATGTAGCGAGTTCGTGTCGGTCGTCGGCGATTCGGCCGGACGACCGACTTCTCGACGAACTCGCCGCCATCTGCGGAGCAGGGGCATCAGACACTGTCAGGGTGGCTCGGTAGCGTTGTGCGGGTGGAACAACTCGGCTTCGACTTCGGCACCGCGGCACCCCGCCGGCTCGTGCGCGTGACGCCCGCGAAGCTCGCGACGTGGACGGACTGCCCACGCCGTTTCCGGATGGCGTACCTCGACCGGCCGTCGCCGCCGCGTGGTGGTGCCTGGGCGCACAACACGCTGGGTGCGGTGGTGCACAACGCTCTCAAGGCCCTGTTCGACCTGCCCGCCGACCGCCGCACGCCGGACCAGGCGGTGGCTCTGGTGAACCGGCAGTGGAAGTCCGAGGGTTTCCGCGACGTCGACCAGGCCGCCGAGTACCGGGCGCGTGCGGGCGGCTGGGTGCACGACTACGTGTCGTCGCTGGACGTCTCGTTCGAGCCGCTCGGGGTGGAGCGGTGGGTGTCGTCGCCGACCGAGCGAATCGTGGCCGAGGGGCGGGTCGACCGGATCGACTACCGCGACGGCGAGCTGGTGATCGTCGACTACAAGACCGGGCGGCACGTGCTGACGTCGGACGACGCGCGGGGCTCGCAGGCGTTGGCGCTGTACGCGTTGGCTGCTCGGCGGACGTTGCGCAAGCCGTGCAGCCGGGTCGAGCTGCACCACCTGCCGTCCGGGTCGGTGGCGGTGTGGGAGCACACGGAGGAGTCGATGGCCCGGCACGTGCGGCGGGCGGAGGAGGCCGCCGACGAGATCGACCTGGCCTCGGAGACGTTGAAGGCCGGTGGTGATCGGGAGATCCTGTTCCCGCCGGTCACGGGGCGGCAGTGCCAGTGGTGCGACTTCCGGCGGAGTTGTCCGGAGGGTCAGGCGGCGGCTCCGTCGATCGAGCCGTGGTCGCTGCTCGCGCCGTAAGGAGCGCGATCGACCTTGGTGGCTGTGTGGCTGCTCAGGGTGTTTGCGCCAGGCGTGGCCGGTTGTCCGCGTGTCCCGCACTCTCACGCCCGGTGCTCGCCATGAACGGCGCTTTTGTGGACCTGAGGTACACGAAAGCGCCGTTCATGGCACACGCCAACTGGACGTGAGAGGCGACCTGAACACGCCGCGCGACACGCGGGCCACGCGCCATCTGCGGCGGGAACACCGGCAGACCAGCGCAAACAAGATGGAAAGGTTCGGCACTTGCAGATGCCCGCGGCGACCCTCGGTAGGGTGGCTGGAGTGGACGTCGAAGCAGCAAAGCGGCCGTCGCGGATCTTCGGAATCCTGCGCGCCGTGAGCGGTGTGCTCGCGGTGGGCATCGTGCTGCTCGCGCTGGGGAACATCGGCGTCCAGTTCTACGCGAACTCCCGTGATCTGCCCGGGCCCGGCACTCTTTCCGTCACCGCGCACGTCGTGGCGGCGTTGCTGGTGGTCGCGGGGCAGATCGTGGCCGACCGGTACGCGGACTGGAAGGCGCCCGTCGCGTCGCTGGCGGTGCTGATCGTCACCGGGGCGACGCTGTGGACGTTCTGGTGGGCCTAAGCAGTCGCCGCGTCGGTGCGGATCAGGCCAGTGCGCAAAGCGGCCATCAGAGCCTGGGCACGGTTCGAGGCGCCCAGCTTTTCGTAGAGGCGTGACACGTAGGTCTTGGCGGTCGACGGCGACACGTACAGGGTGCGGGCGATCGCCGGGATCGAGACGCCGTCGCGCAGCAGCATCAGCACCTCGCGCTCGCGGGGTGAGAGGGCCAGCCGTGCGGCGGTGGACTGGCGGCGTGCCATCGCGTTGGCCAGGCCCGCCGCGGTGAACGACGAGGCCGCGACGGAAGCGTGCCGGATCGCGCAGAGGATCTCCGCGACCGGGGCGCTCTTGCCCACGAAGGCCGAGGCGCCGGTCTCCAGCGCGCGGAACAGCACGTCGTCCTCGCCGTGTGCCGTCAGGACCACGATGCCGAGCGACGGGTAGTGGTCGCGCAGGTCGCGGGCGAGGTGGAGGCCGTCTCCATCTGGCAGGTCCACGGCCAGCGTGACGACGTCCGGACTGACGGAAGCGATGACGGCGAGGGCCTCGGCGCCTGTGCTCGCCTCCGCGACGACCTCCAGATCGGGGTGCGCGGCGGCGAGCGTCGTCAGGCCGAACCTGGTGAGCGTGTGTCCGTCGACGACGACGACTTTGATCGCCATGAGCTGCCCCCTCTCTGTTGAAGGTTCAACCCGCATGTCGTTCCGGATGTCTCACTTGGTTACACCGAAGGGCCTAATAGAGCATTTGGTCCCATCCAGGCAGGGACCGTCAGAGGTGCATCAGGACTTTGGCGATGCTGATCGCGCCGGGGCCGATGATGACCACGAACATCGCCGGGAACAGGCACACGATCAGCGGGAACAGGATTTTCACCGGCACCTTCTGAGCCTGCTCCTCCGCGCGCTGGCGGCGGCGGACGCGCATCTCGCGAGCCTGTTCGCGCAGCACCGAGGCGATCGGGACGCCGAGTTCACCCGCTTGGGCGAGAGCCGAGACGAACGCGCGCAGCTCGGCCACGGTCGTACGCAGGGTCAACGCCCTCAAGGCCTCGTTGCGCGACTTGCCGATCTGCATCTCCTGCAGCACGCGGGCGCACTCCTGGGCCAGCGGGCCCTGCGTGTTGCGGGCGACCTGAGCCAGTGCTGCGTCGAAGCCAAGACCTGCCTCCACACACACGGTCAGCATGTCCAGGGCGTCCGGCAGCGCGCGCCGGACCTTCTCCTGACGTTTCTGGCCCGCGTTGAGCAGCAGCAGGTCGGGCAGGAAGAACCCGAACACGGCACCGACAGCAATGCCGAGGAGCATCCAGCCCACCGAGCGGAACCCGATCAGCCCGCCCAGCACGGCGCCGAACAGCAGGCCGATGCCCTTGAACGCGAGCACCCGGTCCGGGGTCCAGGTCGGCGGGTTGCCGGCGAGGTCGAGGCGGTGCTGCAGCCGCATCACCACCCCGGCGGGCGAGAGCCGCAGCCCGAGCGAGCGCAGCCAGCTGGGCGACCCGACCTCGCCGGGCGCCGAGACGACGGCCGCCGAGTAGCTCGACTCGATCAGGGCGAGCGAACCGGCGGCCGTGACGGGCGGCCGCAGCGTCAGCGCGACGGCACCCAACGCGACAGCGAGCAGCAGGCAGCCGAGGCCGATGAACAGCGCCATGTCACACCTCCACGCGCACGAGCTTGCGCATCCAGAGCGAGCCGAGAACGAGGAGCACGAACCCCACCGCGAGCATCACCATGCCCACCAAAGTCGTGTAGAGGGGCCGCATGTACTCCGGCCGGAACCAGAACAGGAAGCCCGCCAGGAAGATCGGAAGACCGACCAGGATGTAGGCGGACAGGCGTCCCTCCGCGGACAGGGCCCGCACGTGACGGCGGGTCTGAGCGCGGTCGCGCATGGTTCCGACGGTGTTCAACAGCACCTCGGCGAGGTTGCCGCCCACCTGGCGCTGAATGCGCACCGCCATGACGACCCACGCCAGGTCCGCGCTCCGCATCCGGAACGCCACGCGCTCCAGGGCGTCCTCCAGCTCGCCGCCGATCCGGGTGGCGGCCAGCGCGCGGGAGAACTCGCCCGCGGTCGGCTGGGTGTCGTCACGCACCACGGCGTCGATCGACTGGGCCAGCGAGAACCCCGAGCGCAGAGAGCTGGCGACGAGCTGCAGCACGTCCGGGAGCTGGTCGGCGAACGCGGCACGGCGCTTGGCCGTGCGCATCTTCATGTACAGCGCCGTCAGCAGCCATCCGCAGATCGCACCCAACGGCACGCCGAGCCACCACGTCGTCAGGAGGCTCAGCACAGCGGCGAGCGCGACCGAGACGCAGACGCGGAGCAACGTCCACTCGGCCGGACTCGCCTTCATCCCAGCGAGGTCCAGGCGGTCCGCGGTGCGCGCCGTGCCGTCGGCGGTCATCACCCTGGCGGTCCACACCACTGCGGTCTGCGCGGCCTGACTTTCTTCCTGCACAACGGGTTCGCGCCGGCCGTAGTGGTCGAGGTGCTGTGCCAGCCTCCGTCCCGCGGCGGTCCGGCGTGGCGTCAGCACCAGGAAGACGATCAGGAACACCACCAGGAACGTTCCCGCGATCAACACTCCGGCCAGCCAGTTCTGCCCGGGAGTCTCCACCGGTGGAGCGACGGCCACAGGTGCGGGAGCCGCAACGGAAACAGGAGCGGGAGCGGGTGTGGCCACTGACGAGGGCACGGCCAGCGCGGCGAAGGCAGCGGCCAGCGCGGCGGCGTCGGAGGCGGTCAGCAACCGTCCTCCGGCAGCGGAGGCGATGCGGCGCAGGGCGTCGTCGCTGTACTGGAACCCGATCACGTCGGTGGGCACGCCGGCGGAGGCGACGGCGGAGACCGCAGCGTCCACAGTGGATTTGGAAACCGTGTCCTCACCGTCGGACACGATCACCATCCGCCGCTCGGAAATCCCCTGCAGCGCCGACAACCCGACCGGGACCGCGTCGAACAACGACGTGTCCCCCTTGGCCTGCAACCGGTCCAGCGCACCGGCCACCGCACCGCGGTCCGCGGTCGGCGCGAGCACCAGCGAGGGCTGCGACGAGAACGCCACCAGCCCGACCTGCACGTCCGCGGGCAACGAACTCACGTAGGTGGCGATCGCCTGGCGCGCGACGACGATCCGCTCCGGCGCCATCGATCCGCTGGTGTCCAGCAGCACCACCACCCCGCGAGATGGTGCTGCTGAAGCAACGGCGAAAGCGCTGAACACGAACGTCAGCAACGCACCGAGCACGAGCCCGGCGAGAACCCGCTTCATCGCACACCGCCCTGGAACAGGTGTGCCGGAACGTCGATCCCGCGGTCCCGCAACCGTTCGAGGAAGTGCGGTCGCAACCCGGTCGACTGCAACGAACCGCGGTAGAACCCGCGCTCGTCGACGCCCGCGTGGAAGTCGAACTGGTAGATGTCCTGCAGCGTCACGACCTCGCCCTCCATCCCGATGACCTCGGTGATGTGGGTGATCCGCCGCGTGCCGTCCTTCAGACGGGACTGGTGCACGATCAGGTCGATCGCGGACGCCATCTGCTCGCGGATCGCCCGCGCCGGCAGGTCCACGCCCGCCATCAGCACCATGGTTTCCAGGCGGGCCAGCGAGTCGCGCGGTGAGTTCGAGTGCACCGTGGTGATCGAGCCGTCGTGGCCGGTGTTCATGGCCTGCAACATGTCCAGCGCGGCACCGTCGCGAACCTCGCCGACGATGATCCGGTCGGGCCGCATGCGCAGTGCGTTGCGCACCAGGTCCCGCACCGCGACCTCACCGCGCGACTCCACGTTCGGCGGCCTGGCTTCCAGCCGCAGCACGTGGTCCTGGCGCAGTTGGAGCTCGGCGGCGTCCTCGATGGTGACGATGCGCTCGTCGGCTGGCACGAACGACGACAGCACGTTCAACGACGTC
>JAVXWK010000680.1:0-7977 GCA_032230575.1 Pseudonocardiales bacterium
CTCCCGGCGCGACACCGGAGACACCGAAACCGTTGGCCGCCGCGGCGATCGTGCCCGCCACGTGCGTGCCGTGCCCGCCGTCGTCCCAGTTCGCCGGGTCGACGCAGCCGCGGAACTCACAGGGGCCGTCGAACTCGCCGCCGTCGGAGTCGTTGGGGATGTCGACGGTGAAGTTGCGCGAGAGCTCGTTGTTGAAGTTCGGCGCGATGTCCGGGTGCGAACCGTCCACACCCGTGTCGAGGATGCCGACGTACACGCGCTTGTCACCGGCCTGCTTGGCCCGCGCGATGTTGGAGCGAACGAGGCTCAGGCCCCACAGGTCGCCGTCGAGCGGGTCCATACCGGCGGCCGCCTTCGACTCGGCAGGGGCCTTGTTCGCCTGTGCGGACGTGTTCTCCTTCTCCACGTTGTCGCGCTTGGCCTTCTCGGCCTTCGCGACGGGTGCGTGACCGATCGGTTTCGTCCGAGCGGCACCGACGACGTCCTTCGACGCGGACACCTGCTCCACGAACCCGTTCGCGGGCGCCTTGACGGTCAGGACGCCGATCGCCTTGTTGTCACGGACGACCTCGCCGCCCGCCTTGTGCACGGCGTCGATCGCGAAGTCGCGGTTGCCGGGGTCCTCGATCAGGACCGTGTACTCGGTGTCCTGCTGGCCCGCGGACGAGGCCGGCGCCGCCCCCGCCGCCGAAGTACCCGCTGCGATCAGCGACACCGTTGCCGCCACCGCCATCACGGTTCTGCGCGTTCTCACCTAGCTGTCTCCTCACACCCGGTCAGGGCTGGATCCAACAACACGGAGCGGCCCCCGATTGCCGCCCAAGTCCGACACACTGACACGAAATTCCGCCAGGCATCAGCGCCTTTCGTACGGAATCGAACTGTAGTCATCCGGAAGCGGAGCGTGATGTTATGAGAAGAAATCTTGACTTAACAACATTCAAGCGATGAACTCCGCGTTTATGCGAAGACGGGTAATGGCATCGTCGGCGTGCCTGCTCTTTCTTGTCTCTGCCTGCGGTGACGCAGGTCAGGGCTCTCCGACGCTGCCCGCGCGTGGCCCCAAACCAATCGTCGGGGTAATCCTTCCCGACCGAACCACTTCCACGCGCTGGGAAGAACAAGATCGCCCCCTGCTCACGCAGGCGTTCAACTACGCGGACATCGAACCGTTCATGGAGAACGCGGAGGGCGACGAGGCGAAGTTCGCGCAGATCGCCGACGAGATGATCCGCCGCAAGGTGAAGGTCCTGATGATCACGCCGTTGTCGGCGGCGGGCGGGCTCGCGGTCCAGAAGAAGGCGAAAGCCGCGAACATCCCGGTCATCGACTACGACCGCGTGACGCTCGGCGGTCAGGCGGAGTACCACGTCGGCTTCGACAGCGTGAACGTCGGCCAGCTCCAGGCCGACGGTCTGATGGCCTGCCTCGGTGACAAGGCGGGTGCCCAGATCATCGAGATCGAGGGTGCTCCGACCGACCACAACGCCACGCTGTTCACCCAGGGCCAGAAGTCGCGGCTGTCGTCCAAGTACGACAGCGGCGCGCTGAAGCTCGTGAAGTCGCAGCCGGTGGCCGACTGGAACAACGAGCTCGGCGGCCAGCTGTTCGAGCAGATCCTCAACGACAACGCCGGCAAGGTCGACGGCGTGGTCGCGGCCAACGACGGCCTGGCCGGCGCGGTCATCGCGGTGCTCAAGAAGAAGAACCTCGCGGGCAAGGTCCCCGTCACCGGACAGGACGCCACTGTGGACGGTCTGCGGGCCGTGCTGCGCGGCGACCAGTGCGTCACCGTCTACAAGCCGGTGCGCGACGAGGCGGAGGCCGCCGCACGGCTGGCCATCGCGGTCGCCCGCGGTGATCTCGCCGGTGCGGACGACCTCGCCACCGGCAACCTTCGCGACCCCGTCGCGCGGCGCGACATCAAGTCGGTGCTGCTCGGCGCGACGTTGATCAAGAAGGACAGCGTGCGGACGCTCGTGACGGAAGGCATCGTCAAGCCGCAGGAACTGTGCGCGGGTGACCTCGCTCAGGCCTGCGCGCAACAGGACATTCTCGGTGGGTGACTAGATCCCCGTCACGGCCTGTCGTGATCCGGCAGGTCGTGACGTCCCGAGATGAACTCCTGCACCGCGATCTTGGCGCGGATGATCGGCTGCCGGATCCTCGCCTCCCGGCGGTATGCCCGCGCGAGCTTGCGTGAGCCCTCCAGATAACGCCAGCGCGCCCACGGCGAACCAGGCCGCGCCAGTCGCACGGCACCCACGGCGGGCACCACCGGGATCAGCAGGCCGAGCAGTCCCGTCCAGATCTTTCCCTTGAGCAGCGCCACGATCGCGAAGCACAGGTTCACCCCGATGGCGAGCAGCCTCAGCGTGAACGGCTCGCTCGGCGTCGTCTCCGGGTTGAGCTGCAGCACCTCGTCGTAGCCGAGGGGGCGCGCTCCGAGCAGGAACGTGCCGGTCAGTCCGATGGCGAGGAACACCGCGTCAACGGACAGCCGCCCGGCCTTCATCCAGTACACGTCCCGCAGGTGCAGGATCAGCGCGAACTCGTCCAGCACCAGCGCCGCGCCCACGCCCAGGCCCGCCGCGGCCGCCAGCCGGGCGCCGTGCAGGTCGTCGGGGATCACCAGGTTCGTGACGCTGGACAACAGCAGCAGCACGGTGCCGATCACGACGTGGTGCACGTGCGTGTCGCCGTGCACGATGTTGCGCGGCCACCAGCGCACCTTCGCCCTGATCAACCGCACGCTGATGCGGATGAACACGAACGTGGTCACCAAGCCTACGAAGAAGAAGAGCAGTCGTTCGCTGCCGGTCAAGCACGGCCCCCTGGGTCAACGACCCTCCAGGTTACCGGCCCCGGTAGTCGTTCACGTCTCCGTGCACCTTGCCGATCTGGACCAGGGTGCCGTGCACGGGGCCGTCGGACCTGTTGACGATCTTGTCGCCGGCCCTGCGGTCGTCCTTCGGCTTCACCTGAGGTGCTGCGTCACTCAGGGTTTTCTGGACGAGCGCGTGCAGTCCGTTCGCGATCCGAGGGGCGATCGAGACGGAGATGGAGATCGACGGCTGCTCGGGCACGAGTACCTCCGCGTGCTCATTTGGGCTCTCACGGTAGCAGTGAGATCGAGTGCTCGACTGCGAGCGGGGCGTCATGGTTGACTGTCTATGGTCGTACGTTTTCGTGTTCGTGTCCCACGCTCGCGGAAGCGAAGTTGGTGAGCGTGTGGTTTCTCCAGGTTCCGGAGAGAACGCCGCTCGGCGGCTTGACCCGGTGGTCGCGAGCGCGATCCGGCACCTGTTAGAGGAGAAGTAGCAAGATGGCAGTACAGGGCACCGTCAAGTGGTTCAACGCGGAGAAGGGCTTCGGCTTCATCTCCCCCGACAACGGTGGCGCCGACGTGTTCGTCCACTACTCGGAGATCCAGGCGAACGGCTACAAGTCGCTCGAGGAGAACCAGCGGGTCGAGTTCGAGATCGGTCAGGGCCAGAAGGGCCCGCAGGCTCAGGGCGTTCGCGCCGTCTGAGTCTGACTGGTCAGCACATCTGATCTAGACAAGCCGCCTGTCCACTATCGGACAAGCGGCTTTGTCGTATCTTGTGCCCGATTGATCGCGATCAGTAACTTCGGGGTATGGGGAGACTGTTCGCAGTAACGCTGTTGCTCTTCGTGGCCGGGTGTTCCGGCGGTGAGAACGCGGTTCCCGGCGGTGGCGGCAAGATCGACGCGTTGCTCGCCAAAGCGCCTGTTTACACAGGTCAGGTCACGCCCGGCTCGGCGGTGGACCGCATCAAGAAGCGCGGCAGACTGCTCATCGGCGGCTCCCAGGACGCCCCGTTGCTCTCGCAGCTCGACCCGATCAGCGGCGAGCTCACCGGCTTCGACGCCTACCTCGGCGAACTGCTCGCGAAGTACCTCGTCGGCAAGCCGGAGACCGAGCTGCTCAGCGCCACCTCGGAGACGCGCGAACCATTGCTGGCCAACGGAACCGTCGACGTGATCATCCAGACCTACACGATCACGCCTGCCCGCAGGGAACGCGTGGCGTTCGCCGGCCCGTACTACCGGTCCGGGCAGTCCATCGCGGTGCGCAAGGGCACCACCGGCATCACCGAACCCGCTGACCTGGCAGGAAAAACGGTGATCGTCGGCGCGAACACCCCTGGTGTGAAAGCGGTGAAGGACGCCGCTCCCACCGCGAACATCGTCGAGTTCGGCTCGGATCCCGAGTGCCTGACCGCGTTGAAGCAGGGCCGGGGCGAGGCTTACGTGCAGGACCAGGCGATTCTCGTGGCCGACGCGTCGAAGGACGCCGAGCTGCAGCTGGTCGGTGAGCCGTTCACCGAGGACCCGTACGGCATCGGCATCAAGCACGGCGACGCGGAGTTCCAGAAGTTCGTCGACGACTGGCTGCGCGAGATCGGGAAGTCCGGGCTGTGGCAGGACGTCTGGAAGCAGACGATCGGCACCGTGGTCACCGGCGACGCACCGTCGCCACCCGCGATCGCCTCATGAGCCTGGTTCTCGAAGGCTTTCTGAACACCGTTGCCCTGACACTGCTGTCGTTCGCCGGTGCCCTCGCGGTAGGCCTTTTGGTCGCAGTGCTGAGGATCGTGCCCGTGCCGCTGCTGCGGGGCGTCGGTGCGGTCTACGTCGAGGTGTGGCGGAACATCCCGTTGCTGGCGTGGCTGGTGCTGTTCGTGTTCGGGCTGCCCGAGGTGGGTGTGAAGATGCCGTTGTTCTGGACGGCGTTCACGGCGATCGCGCTGTACGAGGCCGCTTTCGTGGCGGAAGCGCTGCGGTCGGGCGTCAACTCCGTGGCCGCCGGGCAAGGGGAGGCCGCACGGGCGTTGGGGCTGTCGTTCCGGCAGTCGTTGCGGCACGTGATCCTGCCGCAGGCTTCGAGGCGTGTGGTGCAGCCGTTGGCGAACATCGCGATCGCCTTGACGATGGCCACCGCGCTGGCCGGTGTCGTCGGTGTCGTGGACATGACCCGTGCGGCGCAACGGATCAACCTGGAGCTGGCCCAGCCGTTGCTGGTGTTCACCGGGGTCGGGCTCTGCTATCTGGTGATGGCCGCCGGGATCGGGTTCGGCGCGCGGGTGCTGGAACGGCGGCTGGGCTGATGTTCGACGCTCCCGGACCGCGGTTCCGGCGCAGGGTCTTCTGGGTCTCGGTGGTGGCCGCGCTGGTGTTGCTGGGGCTGCTCACGCTGGGATTGTGGCAGTTCGCGGCGGGCGGGCAGCTGGACCCAGTTCGGTGGAGGCCGTATCTGACCTGGCCCGTCTGGCGTTATCTGCTCGGAGGCCTGTGGTCGACGATGGTGGCGGCGTTCGCGACGGGGGTGCTGGCGATGGCGGGTGGTTTGCTGCTCGCGTTGCGGCCCAACCGGTTCACGCGCGCCTACGCCGAGGTCATGCGCACGGTCCCGGTGCTGCTGCTGGTGTACGTGATGCTGTTCGTGCTGCCGTCGTTCGGCGTGAACCTGCCGCTGTTCTGGAAGCTCGTGGTGCCGCTGGCGTTGTCGCACGCGGCTTCCTACGCGGTGGTCTTCCGGGCGGGTGTGGAGTCGGTTGATCCCGGCCAGCGCGAGGCGGGGTTGTCGCTCGGTATGCCGGACGGCTTGGTGACGCGGTTCGTGGTGCTGCCACAGGCCGTGCGGCACATGACGCCGTTGCTCGTGACGCAGGCTGTCAGTCTGTTGAAAGACACCTCGCTGGGATATGTCGTGTCCTACACGGAGTTGTTGTTCAACGGGCGAGTGCTCGCGAACTACAACGGTCTGCTGATCCAGACCTTCATCGTCGTCGCTCTTGTCTACCTGGTGGTCAACCTGGCGCTGTCCCGGCTGGCCCACCGCCTGGAGGGTTCTCGTGCCCGAACTGCTCGCTGAGGTCACGCGGAACGGGTTCGTGGAGAGCCTGCACCACGGCAGCGTCGTCGGTCTGCTGCCGTCCGGTGAGATCGGCGTGTCCGTTGGTGCTGTCCAGGATCCGGTGCTGCCGCGGTCGTGCATGAAACCGTTCCAGGCGTTGGCGTGTTTGTCCGCTGGTGCGCCACTGGCGGGGCCCGCGCTGGCGATCGCGGCCGGGTCGCACACCGGGGAGAACCGGCACGTCGAGCTGGTGATGCAGCTGCTCGGCGGGCTGCCCGTGGGGTTGTTGCGGTGCCCGGCTTCCTGGCCGGAGGACGAGGAGACGCGGCAACGTCTGACGGAACCGTCGCGGGTGCGGATGAACTGTTCGGGCAAACACGCGGCGATGCTCGCGGCGTGCGTGGCGGCGCGGTGGCCCACCCAGACCTATTTGGAGCCAACGCATCCGTTGCAGCAGCTGGTGTTGCGCACGGTGGAGCAACTTTCCGGCGAGTCCGTGGCGCACACGGCGGTCGACGGCTGTGGTGCGCCCGTGTACGGCTTGTCGTTGCACGGCTTGGCACGCGCGATGCAGGGTCTGGTGCGCACGCCGGTCGCCGATGCGATGCGGGCGTTTCCCGAGTACGTCGGCGGGACCGGGCACGTGAACACCGTGGTCATGCAGCTGCTGCCGGGTGTGGTGGCCAAGGGGGGCGCGGAAGGTGTGCTGGTGCTGGCGACGGCCGCCGGGCACGCGGTCGCGGTGAAGGTGCTCGACGGCAATCCTCGTGCCACGACGGCGATCGGGCTCACGGCGCTGGCGGCGCTGGGCTACGACGTGTCGCCGGCCAAGGAGCACCTGTCCGTGCCGGTGCTCGGAGGTGGCCAGGTCGTCGGCGAAGTGCGGGTGGTCTTCTAGTACGGCCCCGCGTACTCGTCGGGGGCGTTGAGCAGGCCGAGCTGCTGCATGACGGTCGTGGTGTCGCCGTAGACGCGTTCGCAGACCAGGACGTCCTTCTCGAAGATGAAGAAACCGACCATCCTCACCTTGAAGGACTTGTTCGTCGGTTGTTCGCCGAGGAGGCTGCCCAGGTGCGTTCCCGACAGTTCGAACTCGACGACCACCGCGTCATCGGCGTGGTGGACCTCGATGACCTTGTTGCGCTGGTCCGGGAACGTCTCGCGGGTGCGCTGCCAGTACGCCCGAACCTCGTCCACTCCGTCGAGCACCTGGCCGGACGCCATGATCTCGTACCGCGGGTGCGGAAACGTGCTCAGGGAGGTGTCGAAGTCGAAGTCGTTCTGGCATTCCATGTGCTCCAGGACGATCGCCTCGCGCAGCGCTCTGAGCGCCTTCGATTCGGTCATGCCGGCCGAGCCTCCTACGTACGCCGTACGTCGCACGGAAGCTACTCCACGTCGTATGGTCTCCGCCAGTGTCCTCCTCACGCGAACCGCTGACCCGCGCCCGCATCGTGGATGCGGCGGTGCGGTTGATCGAACGTGAAGGCGTCGAGGCCGTCTCGATGAGGCGCCTGGCCGCCGAACTGGGCGCGGGCACGATGTCGCTGTACAACCACGTGCCGAACAAGGCCGTGCTGGTGGACCTCGCGGCTGAGCGGATCATGGCCGAGGCGCGGCCGTACCGCGTGGACAGCGACGACTGGCGTGATCACATCCGGGCGCACGCGCGTGCGGTGCGGGAGCTGGCGCGGCAGCATCCCCGCGCGTTCGTGATGCTCGCGACGCGGAGGTTGAGCAGCCAGGCCGGGTTCATGACCATCGAGGCCGCGCTGAAGAACATCGAGCGGGCCGGCTTCCGGGGCAAGGTCGCCGTCGGGATGATGCGTGCGATGGTGTCCTACTTGCTGGGAACGCTGATGAGGGAGGTCGCGACGTCGCCGGAGCTCGGCGGGATCGCGTTGTCGCCCTACGAAGGTGTCGACGTCTCGGCGTTTCCGTTGTCCGCCGAGGTGATCGACGAGCTGGGGACCTACGACCACGATCACGAGTTCGAGTTCGGTCTCGAACTCATGATCGCGGCCTTGGAGCGGTACCAGGAACCTGACTGACGCGGCCTAGCAGGTGATCTTCAGGTCACCCCAGTTCGCGTGGTC
>JAVXWK010000693.1:0-2799 GCA_032230575.1 Pseudonocardiales bacterium
GATGTCCACGGGCTTCGCCGCCCCGGCCGAGCTCAAGCAGGGCAGGCCTTCCGACGGGGTCGGCTACACGCTCGAGGGCGAGACGACCGCGGGCAGCACGCCCGGCACCTACCAGGCGCGGATCCAGTGCATCACCCAGACGGTGACCAACACGTTCACGGTGAAGGCGCCGCCGACCAACCCGCCCACGAACACCAACCCGCCCACGACGAATCCCGGCCCGAAGCCGCCCGTCGTGAAGCCGAAGGGCGCGCCGCAGACCGGTGGTGGCGGCACCGCCTGATCTTCCGCGACCAACGCGGCGGCGGTACGGTCTGAGCACCGCCGCCGCGTGCTCAGCCAATTGCATTGGGGAGCAAAGGAAATGAGTCGCAGCACTGCCGCGGCCGCATCAGCGGTCCTGGCAGCGGCGGCGTTCGTCCCGGACGCCGCCGCGCAGGAAGAACCCACACCGACAGTCAGCATCAGCCCGGCGACCGTCGCGATCGGGCAGGTGGTGGAGGTCTACTTCGACACGAGGACCTGTCCCGGAGGCACGGACGAGGGCGTGACGTCGCCGGGCCTGTCCGGTGCCGTCACCAGCCCCGGCGCGCAGGTCTTCGTGACGAGCGTGCCCGGCACGTACACCGCGACGCTGAGGTGCAAGGGCACCTCGAAGGTCGGCGCCGCGGAGTTCACCGTGCTGGACCGCGTTTCCGCGACGTTCCGCCTCATCCCGGAACGGCCGAAGCCGGGCCAGGCCTTCCGGGCGGAGGTCGACCGGACCGCCTGTCCGTCCGGGCCGTTCGTGTTCGCCTCCACCGGCTTCCGCGACGCCACCCGCCCGAACCAGCTCGAAGGTGTGGTGGTGGACACACCGGGGCAGTACTCGGTGGCGATCCAGTGCTGGCTGGGCCGGAACCTGGTGAAGGGCGGCGGCATGTTCGAGATCGCGCAGCCCGACGCCCCGGCCGGCGAGGCAGAACAGGCCACCAACGCCGAACCTCGGCGCGCGCCGGTCGTCAAGCAGCGCAAGCCGATCATCAAGCCGAAGGGCGCGCCGCAGACCGGTGGTGGTGGCACCGCCTGATCACAGTTCGGCAGCGTCTTGATTGGACGAGCAACTAACCCACCGGATGTGCGTCAATGGCTTCGTGGGGACTCGTGTCTTGATCGCGGTGCTGAGCGTGGCGCTGGCCACTACCGCCTGTTCGCAGGGGCCGGCACCGAAGCCGTCGGCGGCGACGAGCGACAGCGCGCCGCCGCCGGTGGTCTCACCTCTCGGCAAATCCGACCCGATGGAGCTGCGGATCGAGCGCGTCGGCATGCGGTCGTCCCTGGTCGAGCTCGGCATCGACCAGCAGGGCGCCGTGCAGATGCCGCCCGTCAACGAGGGCATGCAGGCCGGGTGGCGCCAGTTGCACCCGCAGCAGTGGATCATCGTCGGGCGGATCGAGAGCAACAAGGCCAGAGGCGTCTTCTACCGGCTCAACGACCTGACGCAGGGCGACACCATCGAAGTGTCCAAGAAGGACGGTTCGGTCGCCCGTTTCACGGTCTCGCGCACGGAAAGGGTCATCCGCGACGACTTCTTCGCCGAAGCCGTCAGCAGAGACGCGGACGAGCAGGGGCTGCGGCTGATCACGTGCGGCACTCGCGACAACGTGATCGTGCACGCAGCCCCCGCCCAGTAACCGCGAGTTCGCGCCGGTCGTCCGGTCACCCGGACGACCGACTTGCAGGCGAACTCGCCGCCGTCTGCGAAGCAGCGGCCGACAAACTCAGTCCTGCACCCAGTCGAAGGTCTTGGTCACGGCCTTCTTCCAGTTCGCGTACTCGGAAGTGCGGCGATCGTCGTCCATCTGCGGGTCCCACTTCTTGTCCTGGGCCCAGTTCTCGCGGATGTCGTCCTCGGTCTTCCAGAACCCGACCGCGAGGCCTGCCGCGTAGGCGGCACCGAGCGCGGTCGTCTCGGCGACGACCGGCCGGATCACCGGCACGCCGAGGATGTCCGCCTGGAACTGCATCAGCAGCTCGTTCACGACCATGCCGCCGTCGACCTTCAACGCAGTGAGGTCCACGCCCGAGTCGGCGTTCATCGCGTCGAGCACCTCACGTGTCTGGAAGGCCGTCGCCTCCAGCACGGCCCGCGCGAGATGGCCCTTGTTGACGAACCGGGTCAGGCCGACGATCGCGCCGCGGGCGTCGGAACGCCAGTACGGCGCGAACAACCCGGAGAACGCGGGCACGAAGTACGCACCGCCGTTGTCCTCCACCGACCGCGCGTGCTCCTCGATCTCGGCCGCGGAGCCGATCATGCCGAGGTTGTCGCGCAGCCACTGCACCAGCGAACCGGTGACCGCGATCGAGCCCTCCAGCGCGTAGACCGCGGGAGCGTCGCCGATCTTGTAGCAGACGGTGGTGAGCAACCCGTTCTCGCTCATCACCTTCTCGGTGCCGGTGTTGAGCAGCATGAAGTTGCCGGTGCCGTAGGTGTTCTTGGCTTCACCGGGCGACAGGCAGGCCTGGCCGAACGTCGCGGCCTGCTGGTCGCCGAGGATGCCGGCGATCGCCACCCCGGCCAGCGCACCCCGTTCGCGCACCTGCCCGTAGACCTCGGACGACGACCGGATCTCCGGCAGCATCGACATCGGAATGCCCATGTCCCCGGCGATCGACGAGTCCCACTGCAGCGTGTCGAGGTCCATCAGCATGGTGCGCGACGCGTTCGTCGGGTCGGTGACGTGCACACCTCCGTCGGTGCCGCCCGTCATGTTCCACAGCACCCACGTGTCCATGTTGCCGAACAACAGGTCGCCG
>JAVXWK010000702.1:0-3471 GCA_032230575.1 Pseudonocardiales bacterium
GGGCGAATCTCACACTGAACGTGATGAAGCGGAACCACTCATCCGACGCCGACACACAGATCACCCACGATCCTGTCCGCGTCACCTCCGTGGAAGACGTTGATGCCGACCCGGCGGCGTCCGTTGGCGTCTCGCTGGGCGTAACCGATACCCAGGCCGTACAACCTGGGCACCACCACCCCATCGGCTCCCATGACGCGACACCCGTCGTCCACGTGAACCGTTCCGTCCGGTGCTCGAAGCGGCATCCGCCGGCCGCCCACGTCGAACACGGGTACCTGCCTGGTGCGGTACCCGGCCGCGTGCACGACGAGATCCGCTTCGGCGAGTGCCGCTGAAGCCTGCGGCGTGCTGCTCTCGCACAGCAGCAACCGATCCTCCTGGCCCGCAAGCGCTCGCAGACACAGGTCTCTGGCCGCTCCACGAAGTCCGTGGAACCGGTTGATCATTCCTGTCTCGTGGCAGGTCTCCCAGTCGAGAGCCGCGTGCTCGATCTGCGGCGGCCCGGAGTGTGCGAGGGCCAAGGCGCGGTGCACGAGTACGACGCCGTGCCGTGGCACGGCGTCGCCCAACCGATCCAACAGCAGACCAGCGGCGGCGAACCCGCTGTGCGAGCCGCCCAGGACCACCACTCGGCCTCCGGTCCGCAGCCGATCGACCACCCGCTGCGCTCGCCCTCGCAGCAGTTCTCCCGATGGGACCAGGCGTTGGACGGGGATGCGATGCCGTTTCGCCATCTGGTCGGTCTCCTCGTGACCGCCGGTCGCCAGCACCACGGCTCGTGACGTGGCCAGCGGAACCCCACCGGGGCTGACCGTCGTCCAGTTGCCTTCGGCGTCGCGGTGAACGCCCGCGACCTCCGCGTGCTCGACGACGCCGGCCGACAGAGCGGTCACCGCTTCGGCGAGGTCATCCATGAACTCGCCTGCGACGGCAAGGGGTACCTGCAGGCTCGCGCGTTTCCGCAACAGCTGTCCTGCACGACCGTGCAACGCCTTGGTGAAGGCGCCTCCTTCACGTACACCGGAGAGGAAGTCGATCGCAGCCGAGTTGGAGTCGATCAGATAAGGCAACCGGCGCCCGTTGTCAGGGTTCCGACGGGAGCAGCGGTCGAAGAAGACCAGGCCTTCCGCCAGGAGCTGGTCCAGAGCTCCCCGGCGGTCTGCGGCAACGGCTACGCCCAGCGCGGCGGGACCGAAGCCGACGACCTGGCACAGTGCACTCCTCAACGACCGGTCCATCCGAGGTTCCTCATCAGGAAGACGTCCCGTCGCTCTTCGTCGCCGCCGGGACGGCGTTCGCGGCTAGCCGCTCCGACAACCCCTCGACGATCTTCCGGATGCCCTGCCGCAGCACGTCCTCCCGCGCCGAGAACGACAGACGCGCCTCACTGTCGCTGCCACCGAAGCCGGGGCCCGCTCCCACCGTGACCCCGCACCGTGAACGCAGGACCTCCACTGCCCGTTCTCCCTCACGCAGATAGGGCTGGAAGTCCACCCAGAGGAAGTACGTGCCCTGCGGGGGTGACAACGCCAGATCTGGAAGTGCGGAGGTCAGCTCCTCGCAGACGCGGTCACGCGCCTGCCTGAGCCGTGTGACAGTGGAACGCAACCACGGACTGTCATCCGAATACGCGGCCATCAACGCAGCCTGTTGGATGCTCGTCGCCTCAGGGCAGCGATGCATGGCCGGCACCCGAACCCGCTCCAGCAGCTCAGGATCGAGCGAGAACGCGAAGGCGCCCCCGATTCCAGCCAGGTTGTGGGACTTCGATGCTCCGGAAAGCGTGATGCTCCGCCGCGCCGCCGCCGCGTCCACCGAGGCGAACGGGATGTGGTGCCCGTCCAGCACCAGGCGGCAATGCAGCTCGTTGCTGACCACCAGAAGGTCGTGGTCGGCCGCCACTGCGCTGATCGTGCGCAGTTCCCGTGTGGTGAACACTTTCCCGGTCGGGTTGTGAGGGTTGACCAGGTACACGGCCTTGGTGGCCGGGCCGATCAGGCTCTCCAGGTCGGCGCGGACGAGCTCCCGGTCAGCACGGGTGGGCACCGGTATCGGGGTCGCTCCCGCCGCCTCGATCGCGCCGGGTACGTATTTGAATGCCGGTTTCCAGTACAGGACTTCGTCGCCGCGCGACACCAGCGAGGTGAAGATCTGGTAGCTCTGCGAGAGACAGCTCGCTCCCAGCCACAGCGAGTCTTCCGGAACGGACAGTCCGTAGGCCTCCCGGTAAAAGGTCGAGATGGTGCCCGCGACCCCGCTGCTCCGATAGGGCGGAGGATAGGTGAGCGGCCAGGACAGCCGCTCCAGGATCGCGTCCTTGATCCGTGGATCGGTGTCGTAGTCCATGTCGCCGTGGCACAACGGAATCGCGTCCGCATACATCGTCCACTTGTACGAGTACGGATTCATCTCAACTTGCCCCCAGTTCCAAGTGCTCGCGTTCTCCCGGCGTGTTCCGTTCATCTGCGGTGGTGCTCGTACTGCACGGCCCAGCTCGCACGCAGCCGCTGGTAGACGCTGCAGCGCGCGTCCAACTCGGTGTGCGTGCCCAGGTCGACGATCCGTCCGTTGTGGACCACCACGACCAGGTCGACGGCCTCCGCGGTGGAGAGCCGGTGCGCGATCGCCACGACGGTGCGGGACTGCGAGGCTCGCTCGAGTGCGATCCGGAGCCTGGCCTCCAGCACCGGGTCGACGGACGAGGTGGCCTCGTCCAGGACCAGCAGGTCGGAGCCGGCCAGGTGGGCGCGGACCAGGCAGGCCAGTTGTCGTTCGCCCGCCGACAGAGACTGCCCGCGCAGGCCGACGTGAGTGTCCAATCCGGACGGAAGGCTCGCTGCCCAGCCGTCCAGCCCGAGCTCTGCGAGAACCTCTCGGACGCGGTCGCGGGTGATGCCGGGACGTCCCCACACCATGTTCTCCAGCAGGGTTCCCTCGAAGAGGAAACCGTCCTGAGGCACCAGCGTCACCCTTGCTCGCAGGTGCTCCAGTGGTGACTCGCGCATGTCCGTCCCGTTCAGCAGGACCCGGCCCGACGTGGGATCCACCAGCCGGGTCATCAGCCTGCCCAGCGTGGACTTCCCTGACCCGGTCTCGCCGACGATGGCGACGGTGGCTCCCGCAGGTAGGGACAGATCGATGTCGTGGAGTACCGGCCGGCCGCCGGGATAGGTGTGGGAGAGCCCCTCCAGCCTCACCTCGATCGGACCGTCCAGGATCTTCCTGCCCGCGGGACCCGTGTCCGGCAGTGCGGGCGGCGCGGTCAGCACCGCGTGGACCCGCCGCCAGCCCGAGACGGAGTTCTGCAGCTCGTTCAGCATCTCCGTGCCGTATTGCAGGGGCATCGTGAACAACTGGATGAGGAAGATGAAGGCGAGCAGCTCCCCGAGGGTCAGGTCGCCGGCCATTCCCAGCCCGGCGCCGATCCCCACGATGAGCACCAGCACCAGACCGGACAGCAGAACTCCG
>JAVXWK010000837.1:0-20616 GCA_032230575.1 Pseudonocardiales bacterium
CGGTCGCCGCGCCGAAGCCCACCACACGCCGCGAACGGCTCCGCGGCTACATCCCCGGGTTCTAGCGGTACTCCCAGCCCCGCAGCTGAGGACCGGCCAGTCCCGACCGGCAGCACCACAGAGATCAAGATCGGCGCGGCGGCCTGCGCCAGCGGACTCAGACATCACTCGATCAGACCGCCTCTGCAGCACGAAGCCCTGAAAGGACGCCGAGATGCCGACAACCCTCACCTACACCGGCACCACCGACGACAACGCCCGCGAGGAGCGGCTGACCCGCGCCCGCGCCGCCCACCTCGAGACCGCCCCAGCCGAGCGGCGGATCCTCATCCAGGCCGCCACCACCGTGTGCGGCAAGTGCAACGCCGAGACCGCCGTGGCCGTGCGCTGCACGCAATGCGGGGACTGGCTCAACGCCGCCGCCAACCCGGACACCGGCGCCGCCGAGGCCGCGATCATCGCCTACGACGCCGAGGCCGCCGCGAACGGCACGGTGCAGCGTCTCATCCCGTTCGACGACGCACTCGTCGGAGTGATCAAAAAAGGCGAGGAACTGTTGGCGTGCCTCGACAACGGCGAAGATCTGCCGCCGGACCAGCAGTGGGACCTGCCGCCGATCTTCGCGGGCCACGCCGCCCTCGAGGCGCTCGGCGTGCTGATCGAACAGCTCCGTCCCCACCTGCCGTGGTTCGGCGACGAGCCGGACTCGCCGCGGATCACCGGATCCGATGGCCGCTACCAGCACATGGGGCTGCGCGTGGTGCAGCTCGATCCCACCGCGATCGTGACGCTCAGAACGGCCGCCACCGTGTGCATCGACGCGCTCGACCTGAACACCCGGCGCACCGCGCCCAACGAGAGCCAGCTGACCGACCTCGTCGACGCGATCGACCAGATCCAGCACGAAACCGTGGCGGACGGCGCGACATTCGACGCCGCCCGGCACGCCGCGATCGCCCCGCTGCTGCGCCTGGTGACGGTGCTCGACAACGACACCGACGACACCCGCCTGCTGATCGAGGTGCTCAGGGACCGCCACCACGACATCGTCCTGAGCTACGAGCAAGACCAGGCCTACCGGCGCAACGCGCGGGTGATGGTGAAAGCGCTCACCGACGCAAACCCGCTGCACCTCCTTCTCTACTGAACGACAAGCGACACGAAGAAGCAGAAACGGCCGCAGCCCCTGGGAATGCCGCGTTGACCAGTCCGAGGACCACGGCGCCGTCGTAGTGCCGAGCCCCCTCGAACCGTGGATGACTTCTGAGAAGTGGGGGAGCCACGTGGTGCCGGCTACCAGCTCACCCCTGGCGAGTCGGCAAAGCGGCGGGTCGGCGCACCCCAGGTCGAGGTGATCGTGACGCGCAGGACGCCGAACACGTTCCCGAACGCGCGAACCTTCATGACACCGGGCGGCTCTCGTCGCGAGCGGTCACGAACCAGGGACGCGTGCACCGCGGAGGGCACATGCGTCCAGGGAGCGAAGGCTGGTCGCTCATCGCAGGTGGCCTCCATGCGCAGGCCGGTCCACCGGCGAACGACGCACCGGTCCCGCCACACCACCGCCACGCAGTCCGGCGCACGCCCCATCTCACGGTCCAGCTCGGCGGTCATCCACTCATCGGCTTCCTCAGCCGACCACGTGGCCCCACGTCGGAGCAAGATCGCGCAGGAGTGGTCGCGGAACTCGTCGATCTCCCGCCGCCGTCGCGACCGCAAGCCCGAAGGCATGTCCTGCGGCGCCATCGCGACAGCGATTCCGTCCTCGCTCCACCACGGACCCTGCGGATCGATGGGAAGCCGCACGACGGTGGCCACCATGCCGTCCTCGCTATCGGTCCACAGCACCGTGTCCCGCGCCCCGCCTTCCGCAGTCAACGACGAGGGCCACTTCCACCGCGGCGGCAGCTCCCGCTTGGGGCGGGCGACGCGCTCAGCCCGCTCCATCCCGATCGCGTCGTAGGCATGCAACACCACCGGCGCCCCGTCGACCAGCAGGTCCGCCCGCACGGTGCCCCTGCCCGGCGAGTCCGAGCCTGAGGCGGCGGCCTCGACCGGCAGCCACCCCACCGCGCTGTAGGCGGCAAGACCCGCGGCGACCTCGCTGGGGTACGGGCCCTGCACCCAGTCAACGACGATGGCGCCCTGCTCGTCGACGCGGTACTCGACATCCCGCGCACCGACCAGCAGCCAGCCCTGGCGGAACCCAAGCGCGAGGTGGCCGGCCACCCGAGCCTGCTGATCATTCGCCCACACAAGCTCGACCCTAAGTCAGATCGCGTGGCGAACGGCCGGGCCGTCGTCAGGAGCCGAGTTCCGGGCTCAAAATGCCCTTAGCGCTTTCACGTCGTGGATCACCGCTAGGGTGCGGGGCGCCGCCGCGTGGTGCCACCAGGAAACCCACTTCGACCCGGGTTCTTTTCTGGATCGGACCCGGTACCGCGTGAAGGACAAGCAGCCGGGCCGTACACCCGAATGGTGACGGCCCGGCCTGTTCTTGTCGTTGATGAACCTGACGGCGAGGACACAGGGGACTACTTCACGTCCTGCGCGGCGGAGCCCTTCTGCGGAGTGCCGATGCAGACCTGATCCCGGCCGGTGCTCTTCGCCCTGTAGAGCGCGGCGTCCGCCGCCAGTAGAAGGTCTGACGCCGTGCTCGCGTGCGCGGGGAAGACGACCGCGCCGACCGACACGGTGAGCCCGCCGACCGTCACGTTCTCGCCGTCGTTGTTCTTGGTGCTCACCTGCAGTGCGGCCACCGCGACCCTGATTCGTTCAGCAGCCAGGCCGATCATGTCGATGCCGACGCCTGGAAGCAGCACCGCGAACTCCTCGCCACCCCACCGGGCGACCAGGTCGTAGCCGCGTACCGAGTGCCGGATCGCATCGGCCACCGCACGCAGCACGTCGTTGCCGGCCGGATGACCGTGGGTGTCGTTCACTGCCTTGAAGTGGTCGAGGTCCAGGACGAGCACGCCGACACTGCTGCTGATCTTCTCGGCGCGCGTGAGCTCATGGCCGACCTGTTCGTTCCACCACTCGGGCCGTGCCAGTCCGGTGATCCCGTCTATCCGCGCGGCCGCACGGAACTGCGGCAGCAGCAGGCCGAGATGCAGCGCGAGCACGGTGATCAGCAGCACCGGGGCCGTCCATGGCCGGTTGACCAGCACGATCGTGGTGCCGTAGCCCAAGCCCACCGCGGCGGCGATGATCAGCTGGTCCGAGGCCGGACCGAGCGCGGACCGGATCGGCTTGTCCAGCGCCATCCCGATGAACGCGCCGACCACCAGGCCGTAGTTGACCAGTCGGTACACCAGCCCGGCAGCCAGCAGTGCGGCAACGCCGAGCGGGCCGGTCATCACCGCGATGTACGGCTGTCCAGCGCCGGGGTAGAAGCCGGCCAGCACCAGCTGAGCCGCCACCACCGCGAGCACCACCGTGGCGGTCGAGAACACCTTGCGGTAGCAGACCGCGCGCCGCTTGTGCACCCGGAACCAGCGGTGCACGTAGGTGATCACGATCAGCCCGGTCGCCAGCGGCACCGGCAGCACGAGCACCGCGGCGAAGAACCACATCGAGTGCAGGTGCGTGTACGGGCCGTTCTCCGCCGAGACCTCGCGGATGCGCTCGATCCACTGCGATGCCTCAGAGTGGACGACCGAGCCGACCAGCAGGATCACCGCCCACTGCCAGGACGAAGCGGTGATCGGCGTCATCCAGCTGGTCGCGACCACAAGGGCTAACGTGATCGCCTCGACTCCGAGCACGTACCCCAGCATCGGCCGCGGCAGCGACCATAGACCCCACGAGCGTGGGTCGAACCGGCGCACGCGATCCCCCTGGTGAATCCCTCGGCGAGCCCTTCACTGTAATCACGGGATCACGCAGTGTCGTGGTCCGCTCGGGGGACATGACCAGGCACATCACCCCTTTTGAGCACCATCCGCACACGAGGAGGAACCACCCATGTTCACGGCTACCCGCACCCGCCCCGTCCGTCCGTCCGAGTGGACCCGCACCCGTCCCGGCCGCCCGTCGGAGTGGACCCGCTGAACAGCGACTCCGGACTTGGGGTGGTGCGTGCCGACGACAAGCTCAGCCCGCACCACCTCGTGAAGGGGTGTTGCTACACGCCGGCGCGCACGGCGAGCGCGCGGACCTGCGGCAGGATCCGGTTCGGGGCTTGGCTCAGCAAGTCCAAGGTCATGTCCTGCACGGGTTTGCGCAGCAGTTCGTCAGGTGCGTCGCGTTCGGCGGCGAGCAGGGCGCGGAAGCATTCTTCGGGCTTGCCCCACAGGTGGTAGGCCTTGGCCATGTCGGTGTAGCCGCGAGCACGTCGTTCGGGTTGGGCGATTGTGGCGAAGTTGATGCTGCTGGCGTGGGCGATGGCGGTGCCGAAGTCGCCGAGAACCTGGTCGATGCCGATCTGGTAGATCGCGACGTTGGTGGGACCGAAGGCGGTCCAGCGGTGGTTGGCGTCGGCTCCGAGGCGTTGTGCGGTGTCGGCGGCCTCGGTGATCAGTGTGCGTGCGGTGTCGCGGTCGCCGTCCACGGCGGCGGTGTAGGCGGCCGTCGTGAGCAGGGACCCGTACATCGACAGTTCGTTCGGCCCAAGGTGGATTTGGGACTGCACGGCGGCGGCGGTGTCGTGGATGAGGGCGCTGGCGCGTTCCGCGCGGCCGTTGCGGCGCAGCAGGATGGCCAGTACGCGATTCGCGGAGGCGGTGCTCAAGGTGTCGTTGCCCGCGTGTGCGAACTGCCGGGCGCGGTCAGCGGTGGCCCAGGCGGCGTGGTCGACTCCGAGTTTGATCATCACCTCGGTGGCGAGGGTGTAGAGCTGGGAAATCGCGGCGAGCAGACGCGCCTCATCGTCGGAGTCGCGTTGGTGATCGCGGCCAGCCAGGGCATGGCCGAGCAGGTCAGGCAGCCGGACCGCGACCTCGTGATACGCACCGGACTGGAACTGGTCGCGTGCGGTGGCCAGCAGCGACCACGCACGACGCGCGGTTGGGGGCGGGCCCGCGGTGGTCGGGGTGACGAGCACCAGATCTTCCAGAGCGGTGATCGGGTCGATCGCGCGGGCCGGTGTCGCACCGAGCAAGACGCCTCCGACGACACTGGTCAATCCAGTCAGGACAGTGCGACGACGCATCGGATCGCACCCTTCGCTCGAGGCCGCAGTGCCCCCGACCCTAGCGGCGGACGTGACGGGCGGGGTGCAGGTGCCCGTGGTGTCGGCCAAGCCGAGCAGGCGGGGCGGAAGGCCGAGAGCGGTGACGAACGCCGACCGGACGTCGACCGCGGCGAAGCTCGCCTTGCCGGTTTCCAGCCGGGACACCGCCGAGGCGCAGTAACCGGTGCGGGCGCCCAGCTCGGCGAGAGTGAGTCCGAGCCCGATGCGGATCGCTCGGACTAGAACCCCGACGTCACCGCTCTGCGCGGCGGCGCGGACCTCGGGAGAGCGAAGCACGGTGGTCAGCGGTGGTGGGTCGTTCGTCAGGGGCATCACGAAGCTCCGATCACCCGAGAACTCCCAAGCGTAACGGTGCGACTACCCGTTGTGCGTGTCTTTTGCCGAATCCGCAAACGCGGCCACGGCCCGGCGGCAGGTTGGCTGATCCCGCCCGCAGACGTCAACGGATCGTGCGGGATCAGCACGCCGTTGTGCCGGGCACGCACAACGAGATCCGCAGTGAGCGATGCGTTCCTACCGTCGGCGCGGCTGGTTCGGACGACTTCATGGAAGGAGCGCGATCATGGGAAGAGTCCTGGTCACCGGTGGTGCGGGGTTCATCGGTTCGCACTTCGTCAAAGGCCTGCTCGGTGCCGAGGACATCGAGGAGGTGACGGTCCTCGATGCGCTGACCTACGCCGGGCACCGGGAGAACCTGGGGGAGGCGATGTTGCACCCGAAGCTGACGTTCGTGCACGGCAACATCCTCGACACCGAGGTGGTCGACCAGCTCGTCGCCGAGCACACCGCGGTCGTGCACTTCGCCGCCGAGTCGCACGTGGACCGCTCGTTCCTCGAGGCCGGCGGTTTCCTGGCCACCAACGTGCACGGCACGCACGTCCTGCTCGACGCCGCCCGCCGATTCGGGGTGGACAAGTTCGTCCATGTGTCGACCGACGAGGTGTACGGGTCGTGGGAGACCGGCGCGGCGACCGAGAACGACGCGCTGCGGCCGACCGTGCCCTACGCCGCGTCCAAGGCAGCGTCGGATCTGGTGGCGTTGTCGGCCTGGCACACCTACGGCGTCCCGGTCTGCGTCACCCGCTCCTCCAACAACTTCGGCGTCCGCCAGCACCCCGAGAAGATCATTCCGATGTTCGTGACCACGCTGCTGGGCGGCGGCCAGGTGCAGCTGCACGGCGACGGCCTGCACTCGCGCAACTGGTTGCATGTGCAGGACAACTGCGACGGCATCGAGCTGGTGCTGCGCGATGGCGTGCCGGGAGAGATCTACAACCTCGGCGGCGGCACGGACCTGACCAACCGCGCGCTCACTACCCTGATCCTCGATGTCTTCGGCGCCGACGAGGACCGCGTCACCTACGTCGACGATCGGCCATCCAACGACCGCCGTTACTCGATGAACTGCGACAAGGCCATCACCCGGCTCGGCTACCGCCCGCACCGCACCCTGGTGGAGTCCCTGCCGGAGATCGTGGCGTGGTACCGGAACAACCCCGACCGGTGGGCACCGCAGCTGCGTGACCCCGCCGCGCACCGCCCGCGCGTCACGCTGACGGCCGGAGCGCACGCGTGAGCGCGCCGGCGAATGGCGTGCCGCGACGTGTGCTGGTGACTGGGATGGGCGGAGCTCCCGGTTTTGATCTCGCACGGGCGATCACACGCCTGGGCGGCGAGGTGATCGCGGTGGACGCCGACCCGCTGGCGGCCGGGTTCCGGCTCGGGTCGACCGGCCGAGTCATCCCGATAGCCGATGCCCCCGACTTCGGCTCCGGGCTGCTCAGGGTGTGCGACGAGTTGCGCCCCGAGGCGCTGATCTCGACTGTGGAAGCCGAACTGCCGCATCTGCTGGACCTGCGTGACGAGCTCGACGACCGAGCGATCAGGACCTGGTTGCCGCACCGCCACGCCGTCGAGGCGTGCGCAGACAAGGCGGTCTTCCACTCCGTCCTGCGCAGGCACGACATTCCAACGCCGCACACCTGGCTCCCGGATCAGCTCGCAGAGGTGCCCGCCAGGTGCGAACTGGTGGTCAAGGCCCGCCGCGGCTACGGCTCGAAGAACCTCTACTTCTGCCAGAGCCGCCGCCAGGCCGAGGTGCTGTGCGAACTGGTGCCCCAGCCGCTGATCCAGCAGCGGGTCACCGGCGCGGAGTTCACTGCGGACTGCCTGGTCGACCGCGACGGCCAGGCGTCAGTGGTTCTGCGGGAACGGCTGCGGATCCGCAACGGCCTGGCCATGGTGGCTACGACGTTCCACGACGAGCAGGTCGCCGGTCTCGTCGCCGCGACCCTGGCCGCAGTCGGGGTCGAGGGGCTGTGCTGCGTGCAGGGCTTCATCCGTGACGCCGCCGCCGGACCGCGCGTGGTCATCACCGAGGTCAACGCCCGCGTCGCCGGCGCGTTCGCGCTCTCCGGGGCCGCAGGCGCCGACCTGATCACGCAGACCCTCAACGGCCTGGGCGGCCTGCCCGTCGACCACACCCGCCTCACCTACCGCGCCGGGGTCACACATACCAAGTACGTCGAAACCTTCCCCGCCGCCCCCACCACCATGTCGGCCCCGCTCCAGGAAACACGGTGATGACCATGACCGTCGCTGTTCCTCCCGCGGTTCGGCCCAACGCAAAGCCCTTCCTGCACGGCGAGGAGTTCGATGCCGTCACCGCGGCGATGCGCGCCGGGCAGTACGGCCACGGCGAGATCACCGAGCAGTTCGAGGACGCTGTCGCCCGGTTCCTCGGCGTCGACGAGGTCGTCGCGGTCTCGTCGGGGACCATGGCGCTGCACATCGCTCTGCTCGACGCCGGCATCGGGCCTGGCCATGAAGTGATCGTCCCGTCCCAGACCTTCGCCGCGACCATCCAGCCGATCCTCGCGTGCGGCGCCAGCCCGCGTTTCGTCGACATCGACCCCGCCACCCTGACCATCGGCGCCGCCGACATCCTCGAGGCGATCACCCCGGCCACCCGCGCGGTCCTGCCCGTGCTCTACGGCGGCCGCGCGGTCGACCTCACCGCAATCCAGGACGAGCTGGATCGGCGCGGCATCACGGTGATCGAGGACGCCGCCCACGCCTTCGGGTCCCGGCACGGCTCGGTGCTCGTCGGCGCCCGACCAGGAGTGGCGACGTGTTTCAGCTTCGGCCCCATCAAAAACCTGACCTGTCTGGAAGGCGGCCTGCTCGTGCCGCGCGGGTCCGCCGCGAACGCGCGCCGACTGCGCCTGCTGGGCATCACGCAATCCCAAGCGCAGCGCGTCACCGCCACCTCCTACGCCATCGACGGGTTCGGGCTGCGCGGCACGCTGTCGAACGTGCACGCCGCTGTCGGTCTCGTCCAGCTCGACCGCTTTCCCGAGATCGCAGCGACACGCAAGGCGCTGTGGTCGGCCTACGCCGACGCGCTACGAGCGATCGGTGTCACCGTGGTCGACCTCGACGTCGAGCGTTCCGTGCCCTTCAACTGCGTGGTCCGCATCGAGTGTGAGCGCCGCGACCAGGTGCACCGGCTGCTGCAGCAGCGCGGCATCGGCGTGGGGGTGCACTACCCGCCCAACCACCGGCAGCCCGCGTTCGCACGATGGCACCGCGTTCTCCCCGCCACCGAGCAGACCGCCGAGGAGATTCTCAGCCTGCCGTTCCATCCCGCGATGAGCGTCACCGACGTCGGCTACGTCGTCGACGCCCTCGCTCAAGCCTTGGCTGACACCGCAACGACCACGGAGGGGATCCGATGAACCCGGCCACATCCGCAGGCGATTCCTCGCCGCCGCTGCGAATTCTGACGGTCTGTCTGGGAAACATCTGTCGTAGCCCGGTCGCGGCGGCCGTGCTGCAGCACCACGGTGGGAGCGCGGTCGAAGTGCGCTCGGCGGGCCTGCGGGACAAGTGGGCGGGCAACGGCGCTCACCCCGACATGGTCGCTGCGGCCGCCGACCGCGGCTACGACCTCACCGGGCATCGCGCGCGCCAGGTCGATCAGAAACTGCTGGCATGGGCCGACATCGTCGTCGCCATGGACGCCGCAGTCTTGACCTCGTTGCGCACCATGGCCGATGCCGACATCGTCCCCAAATTGCGCCGCTTCTTCGACGATCGTGACGTCCCGGACCCGTTCGACAAGTCCGCCGCCGAGTTCGCGGCCTGCGTGGCACTGGTCGAGGAAGGCGCCGCCGCGCACCTGCCGTCGCGCTAACGGGCTGCGGCGGCGTCCAGCAGAACGTCGACAAGCCGGTCCGCCGCGTCGCGCCGGCCGTGAGATCGAGCCCGCTCGGCGACCGTCAGGCGCCGGGCGGGCTCGGCCAGCAACGGCCCCACGGCCTCCATGAGAGTCTGGGGCGTCGGCTCGTCCGGCAGGGCGACAGCGGCTCCCGCGGCGTGCAGCTGGTTGGCGTTGTGCCGCTGCTCGTTGCCCGCAGACGTGGCCAGCGGCACGAACACGGCTGCCTTGCCCAGTGCGGTCAGCTCCGCCAAAGTGCCGGCGCCGCTACGCGAGATCACGACATCCGCCAGCGCCAGCACGTCGGGTAGCTCGGTGCCGACGTAACCGGTCAGCAGATAGCGCGCCGCAGCGTCCGGGTGCAGGCCGACCGTGCGAGCCCGCAGCGCTTCGACGTGCCGGGGACCGCACTGATGAACCACGTTCGCGCGCTCCAGCAGCCACGGCAGGATGTCCGCGACCAACGTGTTGATCTGCTCCGCGCCCTGAGCACCACCCGTGACGTACACCGTCGGACGCTGCGGATCGAACCGCCCGGCCAGCCCCAGCGCCTGCACCGCGCGCTCCGCCTGCCCGGCGAGCACTTCCGGCCGTACTGGGTTCCCGGTCACCGTCGTTCGTTCCCGCACCGATCCCGGCAGCAGCGGCACCGTTGATTCCGAGGACACGGCGACGCGTGTGGCCCTGCCGGCAAGCTGGCGGTTCGCCAGCCCCAGCCGGACGGTCTGCTCGTGGATCACCAGCTGCCGACCGCACAGGCCGGTCGCGACACCAACGGGCACGGCGACATACCCGCCCGTGGCCAGCACGACGTCCGGCGCGAACTCGTTGATGATTTTGCGCGCCTGCACGATGCCCTGCGGCACGCGCAACATGTCCTTCACGTTGGCGCGCGACACCATCTTCAGCGGGTTCCTCGCGCGGCGGATCTTGCCGGTGGCGACCGATGCAAACGCGATGCCGGCCTCTTTCGCCACCTTGCCTTCCAGACAGTCAGGAGTGGTCGAGCCGACCCACAGGACTTCCAGGGCACGACCGGTCTCCGCGAGCCGCGCTCGCAGGGCGCCCACGGTGGTCAAGGCCGGATACACGTGGCCGCCAGTGCCTCCGCCAGTGACGAGCAAACGAAACGTGTGTCGGGGATCCGTCGACCCGCCGCTGCCGTCACTGCTCACCAAAACACCAATCCGGATTCTGATTCATCCACTTCAATGACCTAGTGGATCAACGCCAGATTCAAGACCCTAGCAGGGGCGGTGGGTTGGAAACTCGACTGACCCAGGAGGCGTCTGGAGCTGATGTGCCGACGGTCGTCAGCGCTGGAAGCCCCTTGGACAGCAAGTGATGCAGGATCGGCCGCGCAGCGTCTCACCATCTCCCGCGGGTGCGTACTCGCCCACGATCGCAGAGGACTTTCTTCGCATGACGCTCGACGTGCCGGCGAACCTGCGGCACTGGCTGGCCCGCCACCTGCCCGGCCTCGACGCCGCCACCGACGTCTCCTGGCCTCGTAACAGCTCCCAGGTGTGGCGCGTGGCCTCAGGCACGACCGAGGCTTACGTCAAACTCGAACCCACCGAGGTGGCCTACACGCGGGAGATTCGTGCCTACCGGCACGCCGCCCGCTTCACACCCCGCGAGATCCCGCGCTTGATCGACGCTCACCGCCGCTTGCGTGCCGTTCTGACCTCGCCGGTGCCGGGCCGGGTCGTCCGCGGCCTCACCCTGCCCGCCCACACGGAAGTCCAGGTGCACGAATACGCCGGTCAGCTGTTGCGGCAATGGCACAGCCTGCCTGAGCCGATCACCGATCAGGCCCGCGATGCGATCACCGCGTCGGTCGCCGAACAGGCGAACGAGGCCGCACTATGCCTGGAACTTGCCGCCGAACACCTCACCGACACCCAACGCGCCTTGGTCCACCGTGTGTCCCTGGAATTGCCTGTGCTCGCCGAAAACCTCCCGGTGGTCTACCGCCATGGCGACTTCTCACCCCGCAACTGGCTGTGGGACAACGAACACGGCACCGTCGGTCTTATCGATTTCGAGGAAGCCGACCACGGCGTCGCCGTCGAGGATCTCGTGTGGCTGTACGGCGCGCTCTGGCCTACACGCCCGGACCTCAAGAGCGCTTTCCTGTCCGGCTACGGACGCGAGCTGTCCGCCGCCGAACAGCTCAGCCTGCCCCTGTTCACCGCACGGCTTGCCGTTTCCTACCTCACCACAGGCATCACCAAGCAGGATTCCGTGCTCATCGACCGCGGCCGCACCGCCCTGCACCACCTGGTGAATCCCGAGCGGTGATCACCACACGAGCGGCTCGCCAGCGCAGCGACGGTTCTGACCGAAGAGCAGGTCGGGCGCCTACGAGACTGCAGTCCAGCGGGCTGCGCGGTCGTCGTTGCGCAGGGACTCGACGCGGAACTTGAGTTCGGTCGCGGCGTCGGGCCTGGTGGCGGCGAGCCGGAGGTAGGACGACAGTGAGTGCAGTTCGATGATGTCGCGCACCAGAACCCATCCCTTCCAGCCCAGCAGGTCGTAACCGTAGGCGGTAAGCAGGGCTTGTCGTTCGGTTTCGCTCTGGTGGAAGTGGTCAGGCAAAGCGCTGACGAGGTCGAATTCCCTCGGCCCGAGGCAGACCTGGTCCCAGTCGATCAGCTTCCAGCCCTCGCTGTCGACCACGTTCTCCTCGTGCACGTCACAGTGCACCAGGCCTCTGCCGAGTGGCCATTCCGTCTGGCCGTAGGTCTGCACCAGATGCTCTGCGCGGTTCTGGAGCCAGGCGCGGTCGGGTTCGGACAGGACCGGTGCTGGCCGGGCACGGTCGAGTGCGAGCGCTTCCCGTAGCCGGACAAGAGGTTGGTGCTCCGGCACGGGGAACGGCGGGACTGGTGTGGCGTGCAGGCGGCGGATCAGGCCCGCGATCTCGTGCGTCGGCGGGACACCGGGTGTCGGCCTGTACGGCCAGAACGTGGCGATTGCCCCCGCGGCCTCGACGGGCTGGTCGCCTCCGGCCGGTGAGAGCGCGATCGCGGGGTCCTGCTCGGCGAGCCATCGTGTCACCAGGATCGTGGTGTGCGCGCGTTGCCGGCGCACGTCCGTCGCCGGTGCCATGCGGATCACGAGGTCGGCGTTCGGGAGCAGGTAGACCGCGTTGGATCGGGCGTGCAACAGCCGCGCACCGGCGCTGTCGACGCCGTACCCGGCGCACAGTGCGCGGAGCTGATCGGGACCTGGCAATGCGTCGTCGGATCCGGTGGTGCTCACGCGGCCGTCGCCTTGGCGATGCGCTCGCGCAGTTCCGCAACGTCCCGGTGAGGGCGCGCGACGATCAGCGCGGTCTCGGCGAGCCGGTCCAGGCGGGCGAGCGGCCGCCGAGACGACAGCGCCGTGATCGCCGCGACCGCCTGGTGGCCCGTCGTCACGGCCGCCGGGATGTCACCGACGCGCAGAAGGCAACTCGCCAGGCCGGGAAGGTTGACCGCGGCGCTGCGGGCGTAGTCGCCGCCGTATCCGTCGATGGCCGAACGCAGGTGACCGATCGCTTCGGCCGCGGCGGTCTCGGCCGCGGTCCGGTTCGTGTCGCCGAGGGCCTCAGACAGCAGGAAAAGAGCGTGCCCGTGTTGCGCGGCGATCTCGGCGGGGCCGACGTGCCTGGCCCACGGCGCTGCCGTGGCGGGGTCAGCGTCAGCGTATCGCTGGTGAGCGACGTCCAGAGCGCGGCGGGTCGGGTCGATCTTTCCTTGGGCGGCGCTGCACCAGGCCAGATTGATGTCGAGGTAGGACCGGGTGCTGATGCTGACCGGATAGTGCTGGCGGGCGAGCACGGTGTTGGCGAGGTCGGTGAGCTTGAGGGCCTGGAGTGGGTCGTGCAGGTGCAGGGACTGATGGGCCATGTCGAGCAGGACGTCGACCATGAGGTCCGCGCGGCTCTCGACGTCAGCCTGCCGGGCCTCGTCGAGAGCGAGCAGCCAGTACACGCAGGCGTCGCGGTGCTCGCCCATGTCATAGCTCATCCAGGCGGCGACCATCGCGGCCTCGGCGATCGCCAGATGCAGGTCGGCACGTACCACGTCGGTGCAGGTGGCGGCCTTGAGCAGGCGAGCGAACCGTACATGCGCGCGAGCGGCCGCGAGCATGATGCCGCCGCCCTGGCGGTTGTCCCACTGCCGATGGATGGTGATGGTGGCGTGTAGTGCCGTCACGTCGGTGGTGTCGATGCGCCCAGGCGTGCGCGGATCGTCGGGGCGGGGCCGTGGTTGCCGCAGGTGCGCCAGCTCGGGCACGTGAATGCCCAGGGCGGCCGCTGTGGCGAGCTGGAAGAAGTTCCCAGGGGTCAACCAGTTTGCTCGCGCACCGGGTGCGGTGCCGAATCCCAGCAGCGGCGCGGGGATGCAGAGCGCGTTGGCGATCCGGATTACCGGAGCCAGGTTCTCGAGCACCTTCTTTTTGCGCTCGATCTTGGACACCCACGTCTGATCCATTTCCGTGGCGTCGGCGAGCTCCTGTTGGGAGAGTCCGAGTTCGGCACGCAGTGCCAGGAACACGGTGCTGAAGTCGTGCTGGGCGAGGGCGGCGCGCAGCGCGGGGCGTTCGTAAAAGCCCTTGGGCACCGTCAGGCCCCCGAATGCCGGTTTTCGCTGCCCCGTCATGGCCCCATTCCACGTCTGTCGGCTGCTGCGCAGCGTAGCGCCACGTCAACCGTAAGTGTGACGGCCCTCACCAGCGGTGGCGGCTTACCAGGTTTGACGGTGTTGCGGAAGGTCCGTCGGACCTAGGTCCGACGGACCTTCCTCCCGACGATCTTTCCGAGCATGGTTCTCGCTCATGACACAGGTACTCATATCGCCCCAAACGTATGCGGGGGATATGACGCCGTCGCTGAACACCTCGGCGCGGTTTGCCACTGGGCAAGCCAAAGCGTCGCCGTGCGCGGCGTCCGCTGACCTCGGTGGCGTTGCGTCGCTGTCCAGCTTGAGACCTGTTAGCGCAAGCACCCCGACTGATCATCTGAAGTGTGTAAGGAGCACTGGCCGAGATGGCGGACCAGGTCATAACCAAAGGAAAACGAATCCTCGGTGCCGCCCGCAGGGCGGTGGGCGAGGACCTTCGGGCGAAGTACGAGAAGGGGGCCAGCATCCGCGCGCTGGCCGAGGACATCGGCCGCTCGTACGGCTTCGTGCACCGTGTTCTGGGGGAGACCGGCGTGGCGCTGCGTTCACGTGGCGGAGACGTTCGGCCGACGAACCAGGCACGCCCCAGGCGGCGACGAGAAGCACGGTGAGCCGCTCCTCCCGAAACCCGCGCACGTGGCGCTGATACACGGCCCTGGTTGTGGCGCCGTCGCAATCGATCCGGTTTCGGGCCGGTTGGGCACACCACGCTGGCGCTCCCATCCACCCACAGGCCACTACGGCCCCGCTCACGATCCCTGACCCCGGTGTGCGGACCTCGGCGAAGAAGCCCCTGTGCTCGAGGGAAGGAGGGTTACGCATCGTGCGCGACCACCCCGCGACGCTGATCGCTTCGGACCTTTGGTGTTGCACCTTCGAAGAGCTGCACCCGACTCGCCAGAACTGCGACCCTCAAATCGCCCGGACGGTGACGGGAGCGGGGCTGCTCGGCGAACAACTGCTGCTGGGCAGCATCACCATCGCCGATGGCCGCATCCAGATCGCAGATCCCCTGCGCCCGCTATGGCGGCCACGGGACCGAGTTCGTACTGCAGCCGAAGAGGATCTTCGCGACCAAGTTCTGCGCGGCCGCAAAGACGAATTGTTCCTAGAGCGCCGGTCGTACATCCAGCGATCCAGACTGGCGCCCCTCGGGCCGTGGCTGGCGGTGTTCTCCACCGACAGCTGCGAAAGGGTCGGGCAGCGACTGCTGTCGCAGGGCAAAGCTTGGTACGCGAGCCCGGGATGGTTGCGCCAGAAAGTCCTTGTACCCACGTCTGATTGGCGCGCCGCTCCACCGACGCGCCTAGCCGCTCTGCTCAAGCACCAGGGCACGCCCGGCAGCGCGGCGGTTCAACCGTGGCACGTGCTGATGCTGGCGCTGCTGACGACCAGCCGAATCTCCGAAACCGTCTTCGACGACCTCGATCCGAACGCCGAGGCTCAAATGCACCAGATCGTGCAGCACCGCCTGTCCGAGTGGCCCGCCGCGCGCCAACTCGTCGACGCGACCGCCACCGCGATCAAAAACAACGCCTACGCCCGCTAGCCGCCGCACGAGTCAACCCCTGTCCCTCTATCCCTGTACGGAGCCGCACCGAATGTCCACCAAGTCCCAGGGCACACCGCCGGACGCGACAGCGCCCGAGCCCGAGGTCGACGAGGCAGCAGCGCTCGCCGCGAGGAACCAGCTGTCCGCTCCCCGGATCGCCGCGTTCTTACTTGCCTCCGTGACGCTGTTGACGGTCGTGACCGGTGTCATCCCGACCGGCTTCGCGGCCGCCGGGATCACCGCGATTCCCGGTGCCTTCGTGATCGTGTTCGCGATGCTGCTGGTGTTTCTCCCCTCGTTCTTCGCGATGGGCCGCGTGATCCGCGGTTCCAGCAAGGCGTTCTACGCCTACTGCGCCACCGGGCTGGGTCGCCCGGTGGGCGTCGGGGTGTCGTTCATCGCGCTCATCGCGTACGCGGCATTGCAGGTTGGCCTGTACGGAGTGTTCGGCGACGTCGCGCTGACGACGCTGGCCCCGCTGATCGAGAAGGCGGGATTCAGCGCGCCGCCAAGCCCGTGGTGGTTCGCGCTGGCGGCGTGGGTGGTCACCGCCATACGCGGCAGGAGCCGGCTCAAGCAGAACAGCACGCTGCTGCTCGCCGTGGTCGTCGCCGAGCTGGCATGGATCCTGCCCTTCACGATCATGAACTTCGCTCACCCAGCAGAGGGCGCCGGCATCGTCTCCACGGTCGACGACGCGTTCGTTCCCGTCTCTCTGGCACTCGCGAGCATCGCGACGCTGATCTGCGTGCTGGCCATCATCGGCATCGAGAACCCGCCGCTGTATCTGTCGAAAGCCCGCGCGCCCCAGCACCGCACCGCACGCCGGGCGGCGTACGGCTCCGTCGTGGTCATGGCGGTCATCTACATCAGCGCGTCCTGGTCGATGATCGTCACCGCAGGTCCAACCGACGTCATCGGCGCGGCGGGCGTGGGCCCGGACATGGTGTGGGCCATGGCCGAGCACAACGTCGGGTACTGGTTCGCGTTCCTCGGCAGGCTCCTGTTCCTGGGCACCGTGCTCGCCGCGATGGTCGCGTTCCACACGACTGTCACCTTCTACGCCCAGAACCTCGGCAGTGAGGGAATCCTGTGGTCGTGGGTCGGCAAGCTGTCGCCCAAGACCCTCTCGCCCCGCAACGCCTCCGCCGTGATGAGCGTGATCGCGTTCGCTGCCGTCGTGCTGTCGTGGGCGCTGGACTGGAAACCAACCGAGGGACTGTTCATCATCGGCGGCACGATCGGCGCCGTCGGCGTGGTGATGATGCTCTTCCTGACGAGCCTGTCGTTCATCGGTCACTTCCGCCGCAACCCAGGCACCCACTCACTTCGGATCCGCGTGGTGGCCCCGACCATCTCCGCGGCCGCCACGTTCGTGCTGTTCTGCCTGGCGGTCGTGAACTTCGGGCTTCTGATCAACGACCCCGAGTCGACGCTGGGCTGGATCATCGCCGCCGTCTACGTGCTGGCCCTGCTCGGCGGCGTCGGCTACGGGCTGTGGCTGCGCCGCACCGCGCCCGCCAGGTACAGCAAGATCGCCGAGGACGATGGCGCCGACGACTTGGCCGTCGCATGATGACGACGACCGGAACGACCATCACGATCGTCGACGGGCGCGTCGGCAACGCCTACCCGGTCGCCAGTCTTGACCAGGCAGGGATCGCCGTTGGCGACGTCGCGGAGCTGCTCGCCAGCGCGTTCGTCGATCTCCCGCAGGCGCAGTGGCTTGTTGCCGACGCCGATGAGCGATTCGGCCCGATGCGCGAGCACTTCGGCCTCACCATCGAGTACGCGCTACGGCACGGCCACATCGACATCAGGTCGGACAGACGGGCTGTCGCGGTATGGGCCCACGCTCCCGATGGATACCTGCCCGAGCCCGAGCCGGACTACGCCGCGCGGCTCAAGCAGGGAACCGGCAAGCACTACGAGATGTTCGAGACCTTCGACAGCACGTTGACGGCTCACCATCTGCCCGGAGTTGGCTTTCACCATTTGATGTGCATCGGTGTGCCCCCTGAGTTCCAGGGCCACGGCTACGGCACCCAGCTGCTCGACCTGCATCACGGCCGTCTGGACGAGATGGCGATGCCGGCGTCCCTGGAAGCGGCCACTCTCCGCAACGTCACCCAGTACCAGCGCCACGGCTACACCTCGTGCGGCACCTACCACCTGCCGTTGGATGGCCCGGCCATGCACCGGATGTGGCGTGAACCCCGCCGCGGCACAGCCCACTCCCCCTGATGCCGCGGTCGTTGCGGTCGCTGCACCCAACACCGATACGGGGTCGGTGCTCCCGAACCGCAGCGACCGCACATAACTGGGGGTGGCGGTGGCGCAGAGCTCAGAGGTTCCCCGTTCTCGCGAGAGCCTGCGCCACCGCCCAACAACGCCACGCCACACCGACTCGTCTTTGGACTTCACATCCCATGACCCATGACGCTTCTTCGCAGCGCACAACGGTGCGCCGGGCGCGGTGGCAACAGCACTGCGCCAGGACCACTGACATCCTGTGCGCGTCTCTGTCCGCGCACGACCAGCAGCACTACCCGGCCGCGGAGATCGCCTACCGCCAGTGGTACGACGCCACCGACCCTGCCACCGCCGGAGTGCTGCGCGCCAAGGCCGACCAGCAGTTCAGCGACCCGCTCGCGGACGTCGCGACCGCCATGGCCCTCCTGTACTTCGCGGTCAGCAACGGGCGGCTCCCCGCCGACGAACTGGCCTCGGTGCGCGAGTACTTCGCGCAGACCTCCGCACATGAGCTCGTCGAACGCATCCTCACCAACGTGCAGGCTGTCCCGCCGCCGCTTCACCTGGCCGGTTGATCATCATGTTGACCAAGTCCCTCACCTGCGTAGTCGCCGTGGCGGCTTTGATGCTGGCCGGCTGTCACGACGAGAACGACTCCTTCTCGCATGCCACGCAGCACGCGCACTCGACGCCGCCGCCCCCGAGCTCGCGTGTGGGAGCGGTGGCGGAGACCACCACCGCTCCCACACGCGAGGTGTCGCTGCGGCCCCGTGAGATCCGATTCGACGAGCAGCTCAAGCCCTGCGAGTTGCTGCTGTCCAGCCAGGTAGGGCGGCTTGGTGGTGACACACGTACGCCTGGCGCCGCCGACACCGAACCCGAGTGGCGCAGGCCGACCTGCGTCTTCGTCAGTCCCACCCGAACCTGGACGGTCACCCCGGTGACCGACACCGGGGTCGAACTCCTCTACGACGTGCCGAAACTGCACCAACTGCACGGTCAGCTGCAGGTGGGCCACGCCGACCCGATCGCCACCGCGTACCCGGCCTACACCGCGGTCGACCCCGCCCGCGTAGCCCTGTCCTGCTACCTGGCCGTCGACACCGCCAAAGGGCAGATGCTGGTGATCGGGATAGAGCTCAAGCCGCCAGCGAACAAGCGGGTTCCGTGCACCGAGGTACGGCCGATCGCCGAAGAGGCCATGCGCACCCTGATCACCTGACCGTGCTCAACCACCAGAGGAACTCCCGCGCTGCGCGAGGCGGTGATCGCGGACTTCCTCGCTGAGCAGTCATGGGCCGTCGCGTGGCCCAGCAAGAAACTCGGCTCCGGCGGCTGCCTGCTCGGATCGGAGCCGAGCCTGGGGGACCACCGAGGTGCCGCATGCGGCGCGGCACCTCGGTGGCTCCGGGTCACACGCCACATAGGACCGATGAGGCGCCGCACGGTGAAAGCCCTACGGCACAAGGGACTTGCTGTGCCACGGCCAAGTCACAGCAGTCCTCAAAAAGATGTCCGGATGAGTTAGCGATTCCGGATCAAGTGATGTCACAACGGATCCAGGAGGAATTTTCATTGTGAGAAACACGATTCAGCGCGGTGCCGCCGCGGTGATCACCGCGATCATGCTCGTGATCGCGTTGTCCACCGGGGCGTCCGGTCAGGTCGACCCGCCACCTTCGGGTGATGTCAGCACCCAGGTCGTCGGCGGTGGCCAGGCGACCCAGCTCTACCCCGGCCTCACCGCTATCGAGTACGACGCGCCGGACTTCTTCCGCGACGACCACCTGACCTGCACCGCGACCATGCTCGAGGACGAGCAGCGGCCGGGCTGGGTGCAGGAAGGCCTGACGGCCGCGCACTGCGTCACGAACATGCCGCCGACGGTCTCGCAGGCCAAGGCCCTGATGTTCAGCGAGCGGATCAACGGCGCGCCGATCCCGATCCCGGTGGAGAAGAAGGCCTACCAGGTCCGGACGGGCTCGCTCGACCGCACGCAGGTGCCCGCGCTGTCGATCGAGAAAGTCGTGGTCTACCCGGGCTGGCGGTGGATTCCCGGCGGCCCCGCTCCGGTCGAAGACGAAGAAGCCGGTGACCTGGCGCTGTTCCGGTTGTCGGCCCCGGTCAAGGGTCGCGGCGCCGTCCTGTCCACCACCGAGCCCAGGCCGGGTTCACTGGTCACGATCGCGGGTTTCGGCCGGACCAGCAACGGCTCCGCCGCGTCGCCCACGCGCGCCTACGAGCTGCGCACCACGGTCCTGCAGAAGCCGGCCTGCGCCGGTGGGGACATCTCGGTGCGTGACGTGTGCACCAACAACCCTCCCGTCCGCAAGGGCGCGACGACGGGTGGTGCGTGCAACGGGGACTCCGGGGGCCAGGCCAACGAGAAGAAGCGGGGCCGGATTGAGCTCGTGGCGGTGATCAGCCGCGGTGCCACTGCGGACTGCGGCGGGAGCCCGGACGTCAGCACCAGCATCGCTCCGCTCGTCCCGTGGATCAACGGGGTGCGCACGGGACAGATCGCCTCCACGCTTCCGCTCACCGCGGAGCAAGGCGGCCCGATTCTGCACCCGAGCATCAAGTTCACCACCACCGCGCCGTTGCAGCGGTCGGACCTGGCCCTCGCCGGCTAGGTGCCTCCTGCGCGTGGCGAACCCGCGCCACGCGCCTCTGACTCACCCTGATCTCATGGTGGCACGGAACCGCGCGCCCCAACGGCCCCTCG
>JAVXWK010000842.1:0-8020 GCA_032230575.1 Pseudonocardiales bacterium
TACCAGGAGGACGTGCTCAACCCCAACGAGGGCTTCACCGGTCTCGAGGACTCCCTCAACCGCACCGCGTGGGCCTACACCCGAGGCAACAGCTGACGGTCCGATTCCCGCCAGATCCCGCACGTGATCTCCGCCAGGCTCGACGGCATGGGATCACTTGAAGGAAAAGCAGCCCTGATCACCGGTGGAAGCCGCGGGATCGGGGCTGCTGTGGCGTTCAAGCTCGCCGCACTGGGCGCGCGAGTCGCAGTGACGTACCAGAACACCAAGCCGGACAACGGGTTCGCCATCCAGGCGGACAGCGGGGACCCGGAAGCCGTTGTGGCGGCGGTGGAAGAGGCCGCGGCGGAGTTCGGACGGCTCGACGTGCTCGTGAACAACGCGGCCGTCTTCCAAGTAGGACCGTTGGAGGACCTCGGTCAGGAAGAGTTCGACCGCACGATGGCGGTAAACGTGCGCGCGCCGTTCCTCGCGTCACGTGCGGCGGCAAGGCACATGCGCGAGGGCGGGCGCATCATCAGCATCGGCAGCAACGTCGCCGTGCATTCACCATTTCCCGGCTTCTCGCTCTACTCGGCCAGCAAGACAGCGCTCATCGGCATGACGAAGGGCCTCGCGCGCGAACTGGCGCCGCGCGGCATCACGGCGAACATCGTCAACCCCGGTCCGATCGACACGGACCTGAACCCGGCGGACGGGCCGATGGCGGACACCATTCGCGGACTGACCGCGCTGGGACGGTTCGGGCGGCCGGAGGAGATCGCCGAAGTCGTTGCGGCACTGGCCGGTGACGCAGGCACGTACGTCACCGGAGCCAGCATCAACGCCGACGGCGGCTTCACGGCGTGAGGCTGTAAAACCCGTTTAGCAGCCGTGAGTTAGGTTCTCCGCCACGCCACGGAGGAGAACGGCATGACGGACTTGCTGGCCGGGTTGCTCAACGCTCCCGCCGCCGAGCTCTACCAACGGCTGCTGCGGGCGGGTCAGCTGCCCATGACGGATGTTCCCGAAGTCGAGGAGCTGGTCGAGGCCGGGTTCGCCCGCAAGCGTTTCGTGGGCGAACCGGTGATCGTCCCGGTCGAACCGTCGCGCGCGGTCGACCAGGCACTGATCACCGTGCAACGCCAGCTCCTCGACCAGCACCGCATGATCGTGCGGGCTCGTGAGCAAATGCAGGTGCTGCAAAAAGAATTCGTCGCCAATGCGGACCGGGACGACAGCGGCATCAGCGTCCACACCGACCCGGCGGAGATCGGTGCGCTGTCCGTCGAGCTGTGCCTGTCCGCCGAACGCGACTTCTCCAACCTGGAGACCGAGCACTACCGCAACCCGCCGGACGGCCGGTCCGCCAAGGTGCCGCCGGCCGCCGTGCTGGAGCGCGGTGTCCAGTTCCGCAACATCTACTCCAGACCGGTGCTGGACCTGCCGTTCGCGGGCGAGATGGTCAGACGCTGCGCGGAAGGTGGTTGGCAGCTCAGGGTTTTACCCGAGCTGCCGATGAAGATGGTGCTCGTTGACGACCGTGCGGCATTGCTGCCGTTGGACCGCACCGGTATGGAAGGTGCCGTGCTGGTCCGGGCTCCGGTCATCGTGTCCGCCCTGCGGATGTACTTCGAGATGCTGTGGAACAACGCGCTTCCGTTGCACGACAACGGCGCGGTGAGCAAGTTCTCCGCCCACCAGCGCACCGTGCTCAGGCTCATGATCGGCGGGATGACCGACGCCGCGATCGCCCGTCACCTCGACGTGAGCGAACGGACGGTGCGGCGGCACATCTCCGCCGCACTCGACCTTTTGGGTGTGGACAACAGGATCACGGCGACGGCGATGATCGTCCGCGACGGCCGGCTGGACTAGTTGACCGGGCCGACAGGGCCGCCGGGGCCATCGCACTGCCACTCGACCGGACCGGTGCCGCGCGGCCTCTCATAGCCGCCCACGAAGACGGAGGTGTACCCACCGCCGATCTCGTCACCGGCGATCCAGGGGCGCTCGAGCTTCGCGCACGTGCCCGGCAGCAGCAGGACCAGCTTGTTCCCGCTCGCCGTGAGGGCGAAGGCGGAGTTGGGATACCTCTCCGCCAGGTCGAAAGGCGTGATCGTGGCGCTGTCCACCCCGTCCGGGACGGTGAGGCGGATCTTGGACTTGGCGAACGTGTCGCTCCAGATGCTCACGGTGCCCGTGTTGGCGATGAACCCGGCCGCGGTGTGGCCGTAGAGCACGCTCCCCAGGGGCATCTTGGCCACCGAGGTCTCCGGCCCCCACGTGTCCGCGCCGTCTTCCCAGCCCTTGTGTTCCCATCGACGTACCGCACCCGAGAACTCGGTGCCGTAGATGACGCCGGGCTCCGAGGACGTCAGCGAGCTGTACGAGCTCCAGTCGGTGTTGGCGCCGATCCGCTGCCAGCTCTCGAGATCGCCGGACCAGAACAGTCCGCTGCCGACGACCCGGTAGTACACCCCGCGGCTGTACTTCTCCCCCGACCAGAACACCGTCGAGACGTCACCCCAGCCCGAGGTCGCCACGACCCTCTGCCCGCTCCAGCGCGTCACACCGGGCGAGCGGTTCGCGTCGAGGCAGAAGCCGTGCCCGACCAGCCCGCCCTCAGCCGTGATGCCGAAGACCGAACGCCCCCACAGGTAACACGGCTCGAACGCTTCTGCCGGCGTGACCATCGTCAGCAGCATCACGAAGGCGAGCAGAGCTTTCCGCAATCCCATGGGCGCAGAACCTACTGAGAGATCAGCGAACGGGGAACGACCGGATCCGGACACTGTCCGAATCCGGTCATCTCCCCCTGGCCGGTACCGGCCATTGGCCGCCAGTTCCCCTTACCTGGCACCAAATCCGTTGCCTAGCTTTGCCGCACACCACACGAACCCAGTTGGGAGTACGACAAAATGCGCAGCAGAATCGTCCGGGGCATCGCCCTCGCCGCCGGCATGGCGATCGCGGCACTGGCGACGATCACCGCACCCGCCAGCGCGGCGCCCGGCGCGTTCTACGCCGAGGCGATCAACCGCAACAGCGGCAAGTGCGTGAACCTGGCGGGCCAGTCCGGCGACAACGGCGCCTGGATCCAGCAGTACCACTGCGACCACACGCCCGCGGCGAAGTTCCTGTTCCTGCAGAACCACGACGGCTTCTACGAGATCTCGAACCAGAGCAGCCGCAAGTGCGTCGACATCGAGTACGGCTGGGGCCACAACGGTGCCCGCACCCAGCAGTTCAACTGCAACGGCAGCCTGACCCAGCAGTGGCGGCTCGCCGATCTCGGCAACGGGTACTACAACTTCGTCAACCGCAACAGCAACCTGTGCCTCGACGTGCCGTGGGCCAGCACGGACGACCGCGTGGTCCTCAACATCTGGCAGTGCGTGGCAGGTACGCCGGAGCAGCAGTTCCGGCTCAACATCGGCTGATCAGGACCAGCTGACCGGCAGGGCGTGCACGCCGTAGATGTTCATGTCGGTCCTGAGCTTCACCTCGCGGGCTTGCACCGCGAGGTGAAGGCTCGGGAACCGGCGCAGCAGCCCCTCGAACCCGGCGCGCATCTCGATGCGGGCCAGCTGCTGACCGAGGCACTGGTGGATGCCGTGCCCGAACGACAGGTGCCCACGAGCATTGCGGTGCACGTCCAACGTGTCCGCGTTCTCGAACTTCGCCGAGTCGTGGTTGCCCGCCAGCAACGACAGGATCACCGTCGAGCCCTCGCGGATCGTCTCCCCGAAGAACTCGATGTCCTCGGCGGCGTAGCGGTAGAAGATGTCGCCCACCGCCAGGTACCGCAGCAGTTCCTCGACCGCGTCGGGGATCAACGAGGGGTTCTCCTGCAACGCAGCCAGCTGGTCCGGGTGCTCCAGCAGGGCGAAAGTGCCCAGTGCCAACATGTTCGCCGTCGTCTCGTGCCCGGCGAGCAGCAGCAGGAACGCCATGCCGACGAGCTCCTCCAGGCTGAGGTCCTCGTCGCGGGCCAGGTCGGACAGCAGGTCGTCGCCCGGTTCCGCGCGCTTGCCGGTGACCAGCTCGGCCAGGAACGTGTTGAGCGCCATGTACGCGGCCATCTTGTCCTCCAGGTTCACCTCCCGCTCCATGAACTTGGAGAAGTTGGTCTGGAACGACTCCCGGTCGTCGTAAGGAACCCCGAGCATCTCGCAGATCACCAGTGACGGCACCGGAAGCGTGAACTCCCGCACGAGGTCGACCGGCGGCGTGAGCTTCGCGAGCTCGTCCAGCTGCCGTTCGGTGATCTCGATGATCCCTTCCTCCAGAGCCTTCATCCGTTTGACGGTGAACGCACCGGTGAGCTTGCGCCGCAACCGGGTGTGGTCCGGCGGGTCCATGCTGACGAACAGTCCGGGCATCTGCGGGGACGGCTCGGTCTGCTCCGGCATGCCGGGCGTCGGAAACGGCACGTGCAGGATGCCGAGGTCCTGCCGCGAGCTGAACCTGGTGTCCGCCAAGGCCGCGCGCACTTCGTCGTAGCCGGTGATCAGCCATCCCTCGTGGCCGTCGGGGAAGAGCATCGGGCTGACGGGACGCGACGACCTCAGCTCGGTGATCCGGGCAGGCGGGTCGAACGGGGTGACGTCGCGGTCCATGGGAAGTCCGTGCTGCATGACAGTGCTCTCCTTCGGCTGGTTCAGCGGGTGGATTCGCGGTTGAAGAGCTTCTTGGACCAGAGGTAGCCGCCGAGGCCGATGACGACGCACCAGCCGAAGGCGATGTAACCGCTGTTGCCGATCGGCGTGCCCATCAGCAGGCCGCGCAACGCGTCGATGAACGGCGTGAACGGCTGGTACTCGGCGAACCAGCGCAGGACGGTCGGCATCGAGTCGGTCGGCACGAAACCGTTGCCGAAGAACGGGAGCAGGATCAGCGGCAGACCGATGTTGCTGGATCCCTCCACGGTCTTGCTCGCGAGGCCCAGCGCGGCGGAGAACCAGATCAGCGCGAACGCCATGCCCACCAGCAGTCCCACCAGCGCGAGCCACTCCACGAAGTTCGCCTGCGGCCGGAAGCCGATCGCCACCGCGACACCGAACACGAACGTCATGGCCAGCACGGTCTGCACCAGACTGCCGATCACGTGTCCAGTCAGGACGGACACGCGAGCGATCGCCATCGTGCGGAACCTGTCGACGATTCCCTCGGTCATGTCCATCGCGATCGAGATCGACGTGCCCTGCACCGCCGCGGTGATCGCCATCAGGATGATCGTCGGCGTGACGTAGCTCAGGTACTCCGCCCGGCCGCCGGTCGGTCCGCCGATACCGGCACCGAGCGTGCCGCCGAAGACGTAGACGAACAGCAACAGGAAGACGACCGGCATGATCAGCAGCTGGAACGTCATCGACGGGTAGCGGATCATCCGCTTCAGGTTGCGGCGCACCATCGTCGCCGAGTCGGTCAGTACGTAGGTCATGGCTGGTTCACCTTCTCGGTCAGGGCGAGGAAGACGTCGTCCAGGTCGGGCGTGTGCGTGCTGAGGGAGTCGACCAGGACCGAGTGCTCGTCGAGCCGGTCGAGCAGTGCCTTGAGCGAGCCGACGCTGCCGTCGTTCGGCACCCGCAACGCGAGCGCATCACCGTCACGGGAGGCGTTGCGCACGACGCGCATTGCCGCGTCGAGGTGGCGGGGGTCGTTGAACTGCAACAGGACGTGCCCGCCGGGGATGCGGCGCTTGAGCTCGTCCGCGGTGCCCTCGGCGACGATCATCCCGTGGTCCAGCACGGCGATCCGGTCCGCGAGCTCGTCGGCCTCGTCGAGGTACTGGGTGGTGAGGAAGATCGTGATGCCGTCGGCGACCAGCCTCCGCACGATCTCCCACATGGCCCGGCGGCTGCGCGGGTCGAGACCGGTGGTCGGTTCGTCCAGGAAGATCACCTGCGGCGTCCCGACCAGCGTCATCGCGAGGTCGAGCCGGCGCCGCATGCCGCCCGAGTACGTGGACGCCGACTTGTCCGCCGCGTCGGCCAGGCCGAACTTCTCCAGCAGCTGCTCGACCTTGAGCTTTCCTTCCGCACGGCCGAGGTGGTGCAGGTCGGCCATCAGCTTCAGGTTCTCGCGGCCCGTCATCAGGTTGTCGACGGCGGAGAACTGGCCGGTGACTCCGATCGCGGCACGCACGGCGTTGGGGTCGCGAGCAACATCATGGCCCGCGACGGATGCGCTGCCGGAGTCCGCGCGGATCAGCGTGGACAGGATCTTGACCATGGTGGTCTTGCCGGCGCCGTTCGCGCCGAGCAACGAGAAGACGGTGCCACGCGGGACGTTCAGGTCGACGCCCTTGAGCACCTCGTGGTCGCCGTACGAGCGGCGCAGGCCGGTGGCCTTGATCGCGTTCATCGAATTCCCCTCAGGCACGGTGGATCGTGATGTCGCCGAAGGCGGTGTGGGCGGTGATCTTGACGGTCTCGCCCGCGTCGCCAGGGCCCTCGCTGGCGCCCAGCGCGTTGTGCACGCGGCCGAAGCTGGTCTTGGTGTCGAGCCACGCGGCGGTGCCCTGGGCGATGCCGACCTCGATGCTGCCCATGGCGGTGTTCAGCGAGGCGGTGTCGCGCACGACCTCGCCGACGGTCAGGGAACCCATGGCGCTCTTGGCTTCCAGCGATCCCCCGACGCGTTCGGCGGTGATGTCCCCGTTGGCCGCGCGGGCCTTCAGATCACCGCCGACCACACCGATCTCGGTGTTGCCGTTGGAGTTCCTGACGTTCAGCGACCCGGTGACATCACCGATGCGGACCTGACCGCTGCCGGTCTTGACCTCGGCGTTGCCCGTGACGGCTCCGACGCGGATCTGACCGGCGCCGGTGTCGACCCGCAACGGCCCGGTGCGGTCGACGTGGACGTGTCCCGCCGACATGTCGATCTCGGTCTGCCCCAGCACGCCGGTGGTGCGGGTGCTGCCCGCCGTCACGTCGGCGTCCACTTTGGACCCGGTCGGCAGCTCGATCACGATGTCGACCGACCTCGTCTTCTTGGAGAAGTCGAACGTCCGCTTCTGCCCGCGGATCGTCAGCACGCCATCGGCGAAGTCGACGCGGGTCTTCTGCGCGGCCTCGATGTCGGAGGCGTCGGACGGGTCCGACGGCCGCACGTCGACCACGGTGTCGACGCGGTCACTCGCGAGGATCTGCACGAAGCCCGCGTAGACGTCGAGCAGTACGGAAATCGGTTCGTAGGTTTCGTAAGAAGGCATGGCTGTCCCCTCAGAAGGTGTCGGAAGAACGTCTCCGCAGGTCAGAGACGTGAAGACGAACGGGTGTGGTTAGCGGACCCAGCCGACGAAACGCTGGGACGAAGGAGCGGGGCCGCCGGTCAGCGGTTCGCTGGGCTTCGGCGCGAGCTGGGCGGACGCGGCGCGCACGAGCCACGCGTTGACCGAGCGGCCCTCCTTGGCCGCCGCCTCGTCGATCGCGGCCTTGAGCGGTTCGGGCAGCCGGACGTTGATGCGCACGGTGGTGCCGTCCTCGAAGCCGGCCGCCACGTCCTCGGCGGGTGCCGCGACGGGCTCCGGCGTGGCGGCGACCGGCTGCTCGACCGGGCGGCGCGTCACGACGAACTTCGGGTCACGGCCCCGCAGCAGCACCTGCACCGAGTCCGGCGCCAGGTCCGCGGTGATCTCGTCGGCGGCGGCGGACAGCGCTTCGAGCAGTGCCAGCCGGATCGCCGACTCCATCGTCACGGTCAACCGCTCGACCGTCGCGCTCGCCTCGTCGCCGCCGGTCTCGACGGCGGTCAGCAGCTCGCGACCGAGGGAAGCCACATACGGGGTCAGATCCATGGCATCACTATGGCACACGATGGCACCACCAGCAAGCATTTCTGGCTCAGATTGGTGCCATTTTGGCTCACCGCAGGTCAGGGGCACTTTTCGACGAACGTGACGGTCTCCGGAGGCTGTGCTGGGCAGCGGCCTCGGCGTGGAGACCGACTTCATCGTCCCGAAGCTCACGACGGCGCCGCGCAACCCACGATGTGGGCGTTGGTCCCGCCGTACGAAAGCTAAGCGTCTTCT
>JAVXWK010000849.1:0-3355 GCA_032230575.1 Pseudonocardiales bacterium
ACCCAGTGCGTCTCGAACTACGCCCAGCAGCGCGCGCAGTACGGCCGCACGTTCCACGTCTTCCGCGCCGCGGACGGGAAGTGGACCAAGATGGAGGTGCCGATCCCGCCGAACCACACGCAGCGCACCAAGATCGTGCTCGACCGCGACGACAACGCGTACCTGGTGATGCCGCGCGGCAAGATCGTGGCGGCGAGCAGGGCCAGCGGGTGGACCGACTGGACGACCGTGTTCGACCGCCCGTCGCTGCAGGCGTTCGGTGAGGTCAACGTCGACACGTCCCGCGTCGCGTCGCAGGGGATCCTGTCGGTGCAGTACCAGCAGACCTCCAGCGGCAGCACGCCGTCGCAGATCCGCGTCGCCGACTTCAGACTGGGGGCCTGACGTGGCAAGAATCCTGCTGGCACTCGTCCTCGTCGTAGCCGGGCTCACCACCACGGGAACCGCGAGCGCGGATCCGTTGCCGCGGAACGGGATCACCGTCCGCATCGATCCTTCGTACCAGCAGCCCGAGTTCGAGGGCTGGGGGACGAGCCTGGTGTGGATGGCCAACGTCACCGGCGGCTATCCGGACCCCATTCGCCGCAAGCTCGCCGACATGTTGTTCGGTGAGGACGGGCTGCGGCTGAACATCGCGCGGTACAACATCGGCGGCGGCAACGCGCCGGACGTCCGCAAGGACTACATGAAGGTCGGCGCGACCATGGAGGGCTTCTGGAAGGCCCCTCCCGGCACGACGCGCGCCGACATGGACTGGTGGCGGGCCGACAACCCCGACCACTGGAACTTCGGCGCGGACGCCAACCAGCGCTGGTGGGTCGACCAGGTCAAGCGCAAGGTCACGAAGTGGGAGGCGTTCAGCAACTCGCCGCCGTGGTTCCAGACCGTCAACGGCTACGTCTCCGGCGGCTTCGACGCGAACACCGACCAGATCCGCCGCGACCGCGTCGACGACTTCGCCACCTACCTGGCGCGCGTGACGCAGCAGCTTGAACGCGCGCACGGCATCAAGTTCGACACCCTCGCGCCGTTGAACGAGCCCAACACGAACTACTGGGGCACTCAGATCGGTCCGGACGGCCAGCCGACCGGCGGACGTCAGGAGGGTGCGCACGCCGGACCCGAGCTGCAGCAGGAGGTTCTGCTCGCGGCACGGCGCGCGCTCGACCAGCTGAGGTCGAAGACCAAGGTGTCCGCAATGGACGAGACCAACCCGGGAACGTTCGTGCGCAACTGGAACGGCTACGGTCCGGCGCGGGACGTGATCGACCAGCTCAACGTGCACACCTACGGCACGGGCCAGCGCACCAGCGCACGTGACATCGCCAAGGGCGCCGGCGAGAAGCTCTGGATGAGCGAGGTCGAGGGCACCTGGGGCAACGGAACCACGGACTACACGGGCATGGAACCCGGTCTGGGCATGGCGACCAGGATGCTCGAGGACATCCGCGAGCTCGAACCGTCGGCGTGGGTGTTCTGGCAGCCGATCGAGGACTCGATCCCGCAGCAGGCCGCGGGCAAGAACTGGGGCAGCATCCACATCCCGTTCAACTGCAAGGCGACCGACACCCTCGAGTCCTGCCCGATCAAGACGAACTCCAAGTTCAACACCATCCGCAACTTCACCCACTTCGTCCGGCCGGGCGACAGGTTCGTCAAGACCGACGACCCGTCGACCGTCGCCGCGGTGAAGCGCTTCGACCAGGGCGCCAGCGTCGTGCACGTCAACAACGGCTCGGCCTCTCGCGCCGTCACCCTCGACCTCTCCCGGTTCCGAAACGTTTCGACGAACGCGCGGGTCACTCCGGTGGTGACGAGCGCGGACGGTGCTCTGGTGCGCGGCAAGCCGGTGAAGGTCTCCGGCGGGTCGGCGACGCTCGCGGTACCGGCCAAGTCGGTCACCACCTTCGAGGTCGACGGCGTGTCCGGGGTGGCCCGTGACGCCGCCCTGGTCCAGTCCGGCCACGTGTACCGGCTGGGCATGAGCGGGAAGTCGCTGCAGCCGTCCGACGACTGGTCGCGCGCCGTCGCCCGCACGACGGACGTCACGAGCGGACGGCAGCTGTGGTCGGTGCGCAAGCTCAGCCGCGGCAACGGGAACCGCGACCGCTACGAGATCGTGAACGCGGTGTCCGGTGCGAGGCTCGCGGCCAACGGTGACGCGGTGGTGTTGCAGTCCGCCAAGGACCCCGCTGCGGAGTGGATCATGTCCACGACCGGCGACGGCAGCTGGACGTTCGTCAACGCCGCAACGGGTGCGTTGATCGACGCGAGCGGCGAGGTCGTGTCGGCGAAGCCGCCGACGTCGGGCACGGGCCAGCTGTGGACCGTCGCCGACGAGACCGTGCAGCGGACCCAGGACGCCGCGGTGTTCACGGTTCCCAAGCTGCGGCCCGTGCTGCCGAACACCGTGACGCCGATCTACCGTGACGGCGCACGAGGCGTTCTGCCCGTGGTGTGGGACGTGCCGTCCGACTCGCGGTGGAACCAGCCCGGCACCGTCCGGGTGCGCGGCACGGCGACGGATCCGCTGGGACACAAGCTGGACGCGCTGGCCGTGGTCACCGTCGACACGATCGCCTCGACGCTTCCTGTCCGTGCCAGGACCTACGTCGGCGGGCGGCCGGATCTTCCCGCCACCGTCACGGGAATCGGCAAGCGAGGCGGCCAGGCCGAGCTGCCGGTCACGTGGGACGCCGGGGTGTTCGACAAGGTCGGCACGGTGACGGTGACCGGACGGGCCAAGGTCGTCGACGGCAGCACGGTGGCGGCCACGGCGATCGTCGAGGTCACCGAACCAGTCGAGGTCAACGTCGCGCCGGAAGCAGCGGTCGCCGCGACCTACACCGAGTCCGGCTACTCGGTGGAACGTCTGCGCAACGGCGTCACCGAGGAAAAGGCGTGGTCGAACTGGAAGTCCGGCACCAAGAATCCGTCCGACACGATCACGTTCACCTTCCAGAAAACGCGTGATCTCACGAAGATCGCCGTGCATTCCTACCGCGATGGTGACGGCGGCATCGCCAAGAGTCTCAACGTGCAGGTGCGCACGGCCGACGGCACATGGGTCGACGCGAGTGGCGAGGTCGAGGTGACAGCGCCAAGGACGGACGTCGTGCTGACCCCGTCACCTCCGGCGACCGCGGTCCGCGTCGTGCTGACCGCCAAACCGTCCGGCTATCTGACACTCGGCGAGATCGAGGTGTTCGCGAAGTCGAATCGAGTCGAAATCTGAGCTCTGCTTGGATTCCTGCGTGCGTGAGGGCGACCATCGCTGAAATCGGCGAGAAGGGATTCTCATGCGAAGAGCTCTCGCAGGCGCATTGGCGGTGGTGACAACGGCCGCGCTCGTCGT
>JAVXWK010000857.1:0-4012 GCA_032230575.1 Pseudonocardiales bacterium
GCGCCCTCGAACGCCTGCGTGATGTCGTCGGGCTCGCCGACCGTGATCGCCACGATCTGCGTGGTCCGGCCTTCGCGCGGCCCACCTTCGCCGACGTGCAGCCCGCCGCCCGCGGATTCCAGGTGCAGCGCCAGATCCGGCTCGTCCGCGACCCACAACCGGCCGCGCGAGCGCACCACCGTGCCGTCGAGCAACGAGTCGAGCGCGTTGTTCAACCTCGCCGGGTGGAACGGCCGGTCCGCCGTGAAAACCGCCGTCGAGACACCGCAGTCGGGCGTGAGCGGGATCATCCGGGGCCGGGCGTTCTTGCGCACCACCACGGTGTCCGGTGTGCACCGATGGGCGCCGGGGGCCAACCGGTCGAGCACGGCCGACGTCCGTTCGTCCGCGTTTCCCTGCAGCACCAGCACATCCGCCGCTTCGACCTGCGCCACGACGACCTGGGCGACCGTGCGCTGGTCGCTGACCATCGAGGCGTCGCCCAACGCGTCGTCCAGCCAGCTCTCCGCGTCGATCACCGTGATCACGCACTCGATGTCGACGCCGAGGTTGCGGCGCACGGCGTCCGGTTCGAGCAGCGAGTCCAGGTGCAGCACGACCGTGTGACCGGCGAACTGCCGCAGCAACTCCCGCAGGTCCTCGCGCACAGTGCAGGACACGCAGTTGTGCAGCAGGTCGACGTCGGTCGCGATGCCGTCGACCCAGCGCCGCACGCACGTCTCCGCGGCCACGTGCCGGACCAGCACCGAACCGGGCCGGTCCCGCCACACCCGCACAGCGACGTCGTGGTCGACCAACCCCGCCACCATAACGACAACGGTTTCCATGTGAGGTACCGTAGTTGAAAACGAATGTCGTTTCAATCTCGATCAACGGAGGTACCAGTGCGCTGCCAGCTGACGGGCCGTGAGCCCGGCTTCGGCAACCGCGTCTCGCACTCGCAACGCAAGACGAGGCGCCGGTGGAACCCGAACGTCCAGCGCAAGCGGTACTGGGTGCCGTCGCTGAACCGGTTCGTGACGCTGACGCTGTCCACGAAGGGGATCAAGACCGTCGACAAGCTCGGCATCGAGTCCGTCGTCGCGAAGCTCAAGCAGCAAGGGGTGAAGGTCTGATGGCCAAGAGCACCGACGTCCGCCCGATCATCAAGATGAGGTCGACCGCCGGCACCGGCTACACGTACGTGACCCGCAAGAACCGCCGCAACGACCCCGACCGGATGGTGCTGCGCAAGTACGACCCCGTGGCGCGCAAGCACGTCGATTTCAAAGAGGAGCGCTGACGTGGCGAAGAAGTCGAAGATCGCCGCGGACCAGCGCCGCCGCGAGGTCGTCGCCCGGTACGCGGAACGGCGTGCGGAGCTCAAGGAGATGCTGCGCCACCCCGAGACGCGCGAGGAGGCCTTGCGGGGCCTGCAGAAGCTGCCGCGTGACGCGTCGCCGACCCGGCTCAGGAACCGGGATGTCGTGGACGGACGACCACGCGCCTACAACCGCAAGTTCGGGTTGTCGCGCGTGAGGCTGCGGGAAATGGCCCACCGGGGCGAACTTCCCGGCGTCTCGAAGGCGAGCTGGTGATGCGCGAGCGCAAGCCGTTGAAGCGCAGGCAGAACCTGCTCGCGAAGGAGGGCGTGATCGTCGTCGACTGGAAGGACGTCACGCTGCTGCGCAAGTTCATCTCGGACCGGGGCAAGATCCGGTCCCGCCGGGTCACCGGCCTGACGCCGCAGCAGCAGCGTCAGGTCGCCACGGCTATCAAGAACGCACGGGAGATGGCCCTGCTGCCGTACCCGTCACAAGGGCGATGACGCGCACCGCCGTGCTGGCCAGGAAGGCCAGCACGGCGAGCTGCACCAGCAACGCGAGCGCCCAGGTCGTGTGTTCGTCGACCGTCAGATCGCCACGAACACCTACCAGGAAGGTCGCGTAGAGGCCCCAGCACTGCAGTGCGGCCAGCCCGGCACCGAAGATCGTCGTCCGCAGGGACACGACCACGACGACGGCGGCGAGCAGGATGAGGGCGAGTAGCGGCCAGGCACCGGTGAACGTGGTCACGCCGACTCCGCCGCCGAATCCGAGCGCGGAGCCGTAACCACCTTTCATTCTTCGCATCCAATCGGTGTATCGCCTCGGATGAGATCAGCGCCACCTCTCCAGCGTGAAGTTGGTGCTTTCGAGTGAGGCACGATCGCACGAATGAACCTGTACGAAGTAGTGCACCGACGCAGGGACACGCGCGCCGAGTTCACCGGCGAGGAAATCCCGCCCGAGGTGCTGCGCCGCGTGCTGACCGCAGCTCACGCCGCCCCGAGTGTCGGCCTTTCCCAGCCGTGGGACTTCGTGCTGGTGCGCGATGAATCGATTCGGCGCGCTTTCCGGGACCACGTCCAGGCCGAGCGCTCGGTCTTCTCGGCCCAGCTCGATCATGAACGGGCGGAGACGTTCTCCCGCATCAAGGTCGAAGGCGTCATGGAGTCGTCGCTGGGCATCGTCGTCACCTACGACCCCGACCGGGGCTCGCCGGCGGTGCTCGGCAGGCACGCGATCGCGGACGCGGGTTTGTACTCCGTGTGTCTGGCCATCCAGAATCTGTGGCTGGCCGCGACGGAGGAGGGCCTCGGTGTCGGGTGGGTGAGCTTCTACCGAGAAGACGTGCTGCGCCGTCTGCTGGACATCCCCACGAGGGTCCGTCCGGTCGCGTGGCTGTGCGTGGGACCGGTCCGATCCCTGCCCGACACGCCCGATCTGGAACGTCACGGCTGGCGCAACCGACTGCCGCTCGACGACGTGCTCCACTACGACTCGTACGGCCGACGCAACTGACGGAGCTTGTGCATGCGAATCATCTCGGTCGTGACACCGGTACATCCGCCCCATGTGCGGTATCTGCCAGACGCCTACGCATCTCTGCGTGCGCAGGCTCTGCCAGATGGGTGGGAGTGGGAGTGGCTGGTGCAGCACGACGGCGATGACGGCGGCACGGTGTCGCAGCTGCTCCCGGCCGACCCACGGGTGAAGATCGCGGCTTTCTCGCCCGCCTCCGGTGAGGCGTGCACCAGGAACCTGGCCTTCGCGCGGTCGTCCGGCGAGTTCGTCCGGAACCTCGACGGGGACGACCAGCTGACCGAGGGCGCGCTGGAGCGGGACGTCCAGGTTCTGCTCACGCATGAGAACGTCGGCTGGGTGACGTCCGCCGCGCTGGATCTCCTGCCGGACGGGGAGGTCGTCTCGTGGGCGTTCGACGATCCGGCGGAGGGTGTGCTCGAACCCGGCTGGATGCTCGACACCTTCGTCCGGGACGACTGGCGGCTGCCTGTCGTTCCGGGCACGATGTGCGTCCGGCGAGAGCTGCTTCTCGCCCTCGGCGCGTGGATGGGCTTGCCGCGATCGGCCGACACCGGCCTGTTGATGGCTTTGCAAACGGTCTCGGCCGGGTACTTCATCGCTACGCCGGGCATGCTCTACCGCAAGCACCCCGCGCAGGTGACCGCGCAGGGCATTCACAACGATCCCGTTGACAAGGATCTGCGCTACGGAATGATCGTCGATCGAGCCCGGGCACTGCGCACCCTGTTCGGGCAACCGACCACCACGCGATGACGTCCTGCACCACGATCGGTACGGGGCGCGACCGTCCCGGTAGCCTGTGCAGGCCGCTCGGCGAGTCGGAACGGAGTCGATGAACGAGTGGAGCAGCGTGATCCGCTGGTAGCGGGCCAGATTCCGCGGCTGGACCGAGAGGTCCGCGCGTTGCTCAACGCTGGCCGCCTGCCGGAGGCGAACAGTCTTTTCGACGAGGTGGTCACCAAGGTGTCACCCGGCGCGGACCGCTGGGTTCGATCCGCCGTGCTGGTGAACCGCGCCGTCATGGCCTGGCGGCTCGGCCGTATTCCTCTCTCCCTGGAATTGGCCGCCGAGGGGTGGACGGACCTCGACGCGGACCGCGCGGACAGCCCCGCCGTCGCGCAGACGATGGGCTCGCTCGGCTACCTCATGGAGGGCATCGGCAACCG
>JAVXWK010000864.1:0-3188 GCA_032230575.1 Pseudonocardiales bacterium
TGGGGGAGTTTCTCGCTGACGAGGCCGGCATGCAGCGCCAGGCCGCGGTGATCCGAGCTGAACACGCGTCGTTCAAGGCGTGGGCGCTGTACTCCGCCGAGGGGGACCGGAAGTACGGGGGCAACACGGGCTACCCGGATGTGCTGGGCTCCACTTACGTCTACGACAACAACGTCGGCAACTCGCAGCAGGTTCGCGAAGGCCACGTGATCGTCATCAGGGACGGTGAGGACGTCCTCGGTATCGGACGGATCAGCCGCATCGTGCACAAGGACGGCGTCGAGAAACGGCAGAGGGTGTGCCCCACCTGCAAAGGTGGCCGTTTCGACGAGCGCAAGGTCCAGCGGCCGCGCTATCGATGCCGCCGTGACACGTGCAACCAGGAGTTCAACGAGCCCGACGACAAGCCGACGACCGTACGGCAGTACGCCGCCTACTATGGCGCCACCTGGCGAGCACTCGATGGTGCGATCACCGCGGACGACCTGAAAGAAGCGTGCACCGACAGGGCGGTGCAGAACGCGATCCGGCCGCTGGACGTCGACAAGCTGGAGGCGATGCTGGCTCGGGTGGACGTGCAGCTGCCTTCTCCAGAAGCGGAAGCAAGCACCGCCGTGAAGGTGAGAGCTGCACGCCGCACCGTCACCGACGGCAGCCGCAGCGGCGACGCGAAGACGCCCAAGGGCGGTCGCACCGAACGGACCACGAACGTCCGCATCGGACAACCCGAGTTCCGGAAGGCGTTGATCCGGCGCTACGGCCACGTGTGCGCTGTTACCGGCCGTTGCCCGGCAGAAGTGCTGGAAGCGGCACACCTGCGGAGCTTTGCTGAGTACGAGACGCACCTCTTGGACGAGGGCGTCCTTCTGCGTGCGGACGTGCACAAGCTGTTCGACAAGAAGCTGTTGGCTGTCGACCCGACCACCTGGCGCGTGGTCCTGGCTCCCTCGCTGAGCGGCTACCCCGACTACGAGGATCTCGACGGCGTCAAGTTCGCCGAGGGCCCCAGCCCCAAGGCCATCACCGACCACTTCATCGCCGTAACTGCCACCTGGGTCTAACCCAGCCCCTCAGCTGCGGGAGCCACCTGAATGGGGTCTGGGGGCTAGGCCCCCAGAAACACGCGAAGGGCGACGTGGTTCGCGCTTTCCGCGAACACACGCCGCCCAACGACCTTCGGTGCCCCCGGCAGGATTCGAACCTGCGACCTCGGGATTAGAAGTCCCTCGCTCTCTCCACTGAGCTACGGAGGCTTGAGGAGACCGCGCGGCCACGAACCGTGGTCGCTGGTGCCCCCACCGGACACATCGTCCGGAGTCGATCGACCGTTTCCGCCCTACGACCAAACGGGTGACGAAAACGGGCTAAACGTGACGTGTATCACGCCCGTGGGGCTGCCGAGGCTCTCTGTACGAGCGAAACGTCGAGTCTCGTGGGCCGCGGCGGTCTGCCTCCGGCCAGTAACTTCAGCGCCAGCTCGCCCGCGCGCCTGCCCTTGTCGGCCAGGGGTTGACGCACGGTAGTCAGCGGCGGGTCGCTGTAGGCCGCTTCGGGGACGTCGTCGAAGCCGACGACGGACACGTCCGAAGGAACGCTCAGCCCCAGGTCGCGGGCGGCTTGCAGGCAGCCGAAGGCCAGTTGGTCCGACGCGCACAGCAGAGCGCTCGGGCGTGGCGTGCGGGTGAGCAACCACCGCGCGCCGAGACGTCCGAGCTCGCGATCACTGCCGCGCGCCTCCCACACCGGGACATTGTCCGGTTCCACCCCGGCTTTTGCCAAAGTGTCGAGGTAGCCGCCCAGCCGGTCGCGGCTCACGCGGAACGGCACGGCTGAACGGCGGTCAGGGGAAACGGGTCCGGATACTCCGTCCGGGTGCAGCGCGAACGTCAGGACGCCGAAACGCGAATGGCCCAGGCCGAGGAGGAACGAGGCGGCGAGCGAGGCGCCCAGGAAATCCTGCACCTCGACCCGTGCGGTACCCGGCAGCACCGGCTGGTCGATCACCACGAGCGGCAGTCCGCGGGCGGCCACGGCGTCCAACGCCGGCGCGGAGTCCGGCAGCGAGTAGGCCACCATCACGTCCGCCTGCGCGCGCGACACGATCGAGGGGCGCGGTCCGCCCGTGGCGTCGCCTGGCAGCAGCACCAGAACGTGGTCGTGGCCGTCGACAGTGGAAGCCAGGCCGTCGAGCACGATCGACAGCGCCGGATCCGAGAACGCGCCGGACAACCCCTGCGGCAGCATGAAACCCACGGCCGCCGACGAGCGTGTGGCCAGAGAGCGCGCCACGGGATCCGGGCCCGCATAGCCCAGAGAGCGCGCTGTCTCGAGGATGCGTTCGCGCAACGACGACGACAGCTGGTCCGGCCGGTTGTACGCGTTCGACACCGTTGCCCGGGAAACCCCTACCGCGGCGGCGACGGTGTCCAGCGTCGGCCTGCGTCGGCGGTCGGAGTCCACGGAAAGCATCGTATGCGACAGATCGCACCCAAATCACTGGCGTGGCTGAAGCGCTTCAGTCATGCTGGAGCGCATGTCGCCACGCCTGGCCACCTTCGTCGTCTTCCTGTTGAACGGCGGCGTCTTCGGCACCTGGGCCTCTCGCGTGCCCGCGCTCGCCGAGCAGATCGGCGCCGAACCGGGCAGCCTCGGCCTGGCGTTGCTCGGAGCGAGCACCGGACTGGCTTTCACGGCACCACTGGCCGCACGGATCTGTGCGGTTCACGGGTCGCGCACGGTGCTGATAGCCAGCAGCCTCCTCAGCCCGCTCCTTCTGCCCGTGCTCGCGCTCTCGCAGTCGCCGGTGCAGTTCGGACTGACGCTGATCGCACTGGGTGCGAGCGTCGCGGCGATGGACGTGTCGATGAACATCGCCGCGGTCGTTGTCGTCCGCGACCTGCAACGGCCGTTGATGCCGCAGTTCCACGCGGGCTTCAGCGTCGGCGGGCTGATCGGGTCGCTGGGCAGTGCCGCCGCAGCTCAGGCCCACTGGACGCCCATGAAGCACTTCCTCCTGGCGGCACTCGTCGGTCTCGTCATCACCGCCGTGATCGCGAAGACGATCCCCGGAGGAGTAGGGGAGCGCCACAGGGAAGAGGAGACCGAACGCGTGAACGTGCTCAAGAGCCCGGTGCTCTGGCTGTTGGCGAGCGTTGCGCTGTGCAGTGCCATCGCGGAAGGGGCGGCGG
>JAVXWK010000891.1:0-3945 GCA_032230575.1 Pseudonocardiales bacterium
GGCGCAGGTGCGCCAGGGTGCCGAGGGTGTCGAACCCCGGGTACAGCGGACCGGGCAGGCGGTTGCCGGTGGCGTCGAACCACATCGACGACGGGCCCGGCAGGATCCGGATGCCGTGCAGGTCCCAGATCGGGTTCCAGTTCTTGATGCCCTCGACGTAATGCCACATCCGGTCGGGGTTGATGATGTTGGCGCCGGCATCCTGGGCGATCTGGAGCATCCGTCCGTCCACGTGGGCGGGGACGCCCGTGAGCATGCGCCCCGGTGCGGTGCCGAGGCGGGCCGGCCAGCTCGCCCGGACGAGGTCGTGGTTGGCGCCGATGCCGCCGGTCGTCAGGAGCACCGCCTGTGCGGTCAGGTCGAACTCGCCGGTCACGGCGCGGGAGCTGGCGACCCCGCGCGCGGCGTCGCTGGGTTCGAGCACCACGCCCGTCACACCGGTCACCTGCCCACCGGTCAGGGTGAGCTCGTCGACGCGGTGCCGGAACGCGAACGTGACCAGTCCCTCCGCGGCCGCCTCACGTACCCGGCGCTCGAACGGCGCGAGGACACCGGGCCCGGTGCCCCAGGTGACGTGGAAACGCGGCACCGAGTTGCCGTGACCGGTGGCGTGGTAGCCGCCGCGCTCGGCCCACCCGACGACGGGGAAGAACCGCACCCCCCGTGCGTGCAGCCACGACCGCTTCTCACCGGCGGCGAAGCCGACGTAGGCCTCGGCCCACTTCCGCGGCCACTCGTCCTCGGGGCGGTCGAACCCGGCGCTGCCCATCCAGTCCTGCAGGGCGAGCTCGTGGGAGTCCTTGACGCCCATCCGGCGCTGCTCGGGCGAGTCGACCAGGAACAGGCCGCCGAAGGACCAGAACGCCTGCCCGCCGAGACTGGCCTCCGGCTCCTGGTCGAGCAGCAGGACCTTGCGGCCGGCGTCCGCGAGTTCAGCCGTGGCGACCAGGCCGGCGAGGCCCGCGCCGACGACGATGACGTCTGCATCCATGGCAGCAAGGCTGCCCCCTGTCACACCGGGGACATGCGTCGGCCCCGCTCGACGGGCGAACGGGGCCGACGCCGGACGGTCCGTCCTAGAGCTGGCGAGTCTCCGGTGACGCGTCGTAACTGGTGCGCACGTCCACAGACTGGCCGTGACCATTGCCGCCGCCGGCGTACTGGGTCTGGCCGCTCTCTGCGTACTGATCCTGGTACTGGTCCTTCAGCTGACCGGCCTGTGCCTTCATGCCGCCGGACTGCCGCACCTGGGCCTTGACGTTCTCCTTTTCGCGCTCGGCCGTGTTGAGCCAGTTCTCCCACCGGCTCTGCATCGGCCGGACGAGTCCACCACCAGCGCCGACGATGATCACGCCGCCGATGGTCGCGAGGATGGTGATGAGCACGGGGGTCGTGACCGTGGTAGCGACCTCGATCTGGTTCAGCGCGGCGATCACGCCGAGGAACAGGATGAAGACCGAGGCGATGTTGGCGATCACGTTGCCGTAGGACAGGCCACCGAGCATGTTGGAGATCAGGTCCTTGACCGCCTTCGCGATCGCGGCGGCGACCACGACGATGATGATCGCGACGATCAGCTTGGGCAGGAACGCGACGATCGACTCGAGAAGGTCGCTGATCGCATTGGGCCCGAAGACGTCGAACGCGATGACCAACGTGAACAGCATCACCGCGTACTTCACCAGCTTGGCAACGATGTCCGAGGCGTCGTACTGGCTCCTGGCCAGCGCCTGCTTGATCCCACCACGCTCGACCGCGTTGTCGAAGCCGACCCGTTCCAGAACGGCGTTCGTGGCCTTGGCCAGCACCTTCGCCAGGAAGTAGCCGACGACCAGGATGACGGCGAAGAAGAGCAGCTTGGGAATGAAGGTGGCGATGTTCGACCAGGCGTCGGACACGCCCTGCTCGAAGTCCACCGCCTGGATCACGGATGGAGCGGACACGAGTTACCTCCGGTGTGTATGGAAACGTGAACGGAGGCCGCTTTGCCCTGGTCTTCTGGACCGAAACGCCGGAAGAGCAGTCTGTGTCAGTTCGGGCAGTTCGCGTCAGGTGGGCTCGGCCGACTCCTGGGGAAGGTGCCGGCGGGACTGCACGATCCGGAACCGGCTGGCCACATAGGCGGCGTCCGTGAGCGCCGCGTTCGCCGCCGGGTTGGCGCCGGTGGCGTGGAAGTCGGAGAACGCGGCCGACTGGTTGACGTAGACCGTCTCGGTCAGGTTGCAGGACAGTGCGACGCCGGCGTCCAGCGCGGCATCCTCGGCGGCCCGCAGCACGTCCTCGTCGGTGGAGTAGACCGACGCCGTGATCGCGCCCTGCTCCCGGACGCTCTCGCGCAGCACCGAGATCGACTGCTCGGTGTTCTCGGTGGTGATCAGGAACGCCACCGGGCCGAAGCACTCCGTCAGATAGCGGTCGCGGTCCTCGACGTCGAGGCGCACGACCAGCGGTGTGCGCACCGTCGCCTCGGGGAAGTCCGGGTGCTTCACCTCCCGGGAGCCGAGCACGACCTCGCCGTACGACGTGGCCGCGTCCAGCCGGTCGAGGACGCCCTGGTTGACGACTGCCCCGAGCAGCGCCGTGGCCCGCGCGTCGTCGCCGAGCAGCCCGTCCACGGCAGCAGCGAGATCCTGCGCGACCTGGTCCACCGTCGTGCGCTCGCCGTCGGCGGTGATGCCGTCGCGCGGCAGCAGGAGGTTCTGCGGGGTCGTGCACATCTGCCCGCTGTAGAGAGACAGGGAGAACGCGAGGTTGGCGAGCATGCCCCGGTAGTCGTCGGTGGAGTCCAGGACCACCGAGTTGACGCCGGCCTTCTCCGTGAACACCGCCGCGTGGGTGGCGTTGCGCTCCAGCCATTCGCCGAAGGCGCTGGAACCGGTGTAGTCGATGACTCGCACCTCGGGGCGCATCGCCAGCGTCTTGGCCAGCCCCTCGCCCTCCTGCTCGGGCATCAGCAGCACGAGGTCGGGGGAGAAGCCGGCCTCGGTCAGCACCTCGCGTGCCACCAAGACGGTGATGGCCAGTGGCAGCACCGCGCGCGGATGGGGCTTGACCAGCACCGGGTTCCCGGTGACCAGGCTCGCGAACAGCCCCGGGTAGGAGTTCCACGTCGGGAACGTGTTGCATCCGATCACGAGAGCGACACCGCGCGGTGCGACCGAGAAACGCTTCGTCATCCGCTGGGGCGGACGCTTGCCCTGCGGCTTCTCCCACACCGCCTCCGGTGCGTGCCGGGTCATTTCCGCGTAGGCGTAGGCGATCGCCTCCAGTGCCCGGTCCTGGGCATGCGGGCCGCCGGCCTGGAACGCCATGGCATAGGCCTGACCGGAGGTGTGCATCACGGCCGAGGCCATCTCGTGGCTGCGCGCGTTGATGCGCGCCAGGATCTCCAGGCAGACCCCGGCACGGGCGTCCGGCCCGGCGTCGCGCCAGGCCGGCAGCCCGGCCAGCGCCGCGTCGATCGCGCGGTCGCTGTCCAGGTGCGGGTAGGTGACACCCAGATCCAGGCCGTACGGCGAGCGCTCGCCGCTCACCTCGCCGTCCGTGCCGCCGTCGCCGCCGCCGACTCCAGCCAACTGCTGCAACGGGAACGGCTTGCCCAGGTAGCCCTCGAACGCAGCCTTCCCATCCGCCGCTGACACGGTCCCGCTATCGCCGTACGCCTTGAGGCTCTCCGGGAAGGCGGACCAGTAGGTGCGCTCCCGGGTGGCGGTCAGCGCACGTTCCAGCGTGTCGCGGTGGCGGGCGAAGAGGTCGGTGGCGGTGGTCATGCTCGTCAACCTAACGCGCCGCCGGAGCGGTTCCGGGTGGGGTCAGCGCGGCTCGTCGGGTGCGGTCGGGCGTGGCTGCCGGGGGGCGTCGATCTTGGCCTTCTCCAGCTGGTCGCCGAGCTCCTGCAGCTTCTTGCGGCCGAGCCCCTTGCGCACCTCCGGGAACCAGTCCTGC
>JAVXWK010000918.1:0-6679 GCA_032230575.1 Pseudonocardiales bacterium
GGCGACCGTGCAGCTCGCGCTCCCGCCGAGCACCACCACGATGAACAAGACGGCGGCGCTCACCAGCACTCCCAAGACGTTCGAGTTCACCGGAACGTCCACAGTGGCCACCCGCAACGGTCAGGTCGCGATCCAGGCGGGCGGTGCGACAGAGGCCTACACGCTGTGCCTGGACGACGTCTCGCTGACCGGCGGGGCCATCCCTCCGGGCGGTGGCTGGGACTACGGCTCGCCGGTGCGCGTGAACCAGCACGCCTATCCGACGTCAGGAGCCAAGCGCGCCTCGATCGTCGACAGCTCCACGACCCCGTTGCCGTGGCAGCTGCGCGACGCGGCCGGAAGTGTCGTGGCGAGCGGGAACACGCAGGTCAAGGGCGACGACGCGATGACCCGCGATCACGTGCACATCGCCGACTTCACGGCGTACCGCAAGGCTGGAAGCGGTTACACGCTGGCGGTCGGCGACCAGGTCAGCTACCCGTTCGACATCGCCGCCAAGCCCTACGACGGCCTGCGGCGGGACGCGCTGGCGTACTTCTACCACAACCGCAGCGGCATCCCGATCGAGGCGAAGTACGTCGGTGACGCCTACGCACGACCGGCCGGGCACGTCGGCGTCGCCCCCAACAAGGGCGATACAGCGGTGCCCTGCCTGCCGGGGGAGTGCGACTACACGCTGGACGTCAGCGGCGGCTGGTACGACGCCGGCGACCACGGCAAGTACGTGGTGAACGGCGCGCTCGCCGCGTGGCAGCTGATGGACCTGTACGAGCGTTCGCTCTACCGCCTCGACATCGAGGGCCTGCGGGACGGTCTGCTCGCGATCCCGGAGCAGGACAACCGGGTGCCCGACGTGCTGGACGAGGCGCGCTGGGAGGTCGAGTTCCTGCTGAAGATGCAGGTGCCCGCCGACAAACCGCTCGCGGGCATGGCACACCACAAGATCCACGACCTGGCGTGGACACCGCACCCGACGATCCCGCACAACGACGCGCAGCCCCGGTACCTGCACGCGCCGTCGACCGCGGCCACGCTGAACCTGGCCGCCGCGGGCGCCCAGTGCGCGCGGATCTGGAAGCTCTGGGACCCGGCGTTCGCGCAGCGCTGCCTCACCGCGGCGGAGACCGCGTGGCAGGCGGCGCTCGCCAACCCCGCCCGGTTCGCTCCGCGCGAGGACGGAGTGGGCGGCGGCCCCAACTACGACACCGACGTCACCGACGAGTTCTCCTGGGCAGGTGCCGAGCTGTACGCGACCACCGGCAAGCGGGAGTACCTCGGCAAGGTAACCACGAAGCTCACGCCGGCCGGATTCTCCTGGAAGGACACCGGCGCGCTGGCCGACCTGACCATCGTCCGGCTGCCGTTCCGCTTCCCGATCGACCGCGTGCTCGCGGCACGGTCCCGCGTGCTGCAGGTCGCCGACGGACACGTGCGCGACCTGAAGTCGCAGGGCTACCCCAACCCGTCCAAGCCGTCCGACGGTCTGTACGCGTGGGGCTCGACCAGTTCCACCACCAACGCGGCGATGATCATGGCGACGGCCTACGACCTCAGCCTCAAGCGCGAGTACAGCGACGCCGTCCTGGAGTCGATGGACTACCTGCTCGGCCGCAACGGCCTGAACCAGTCGTTCATCAGCGGCTACGGCGAGCGGGCGAGCAAGAACCAGCACCACCGGCACTGGGCGCACGAGGTCGACCCCAAACTGCCCAACCCTCCGCCCGGTGCGCTCGCGGGCGGTCCCAACTCGGGCCTGCAGGATCCCGTCGCCCAGCAGAACCTGCCGGGTTGCGCTCCCGCCAAGTGCTACATCGATGAGCTCGGGTCCTGGTCCACGAACGAGGTCGCCATCAACTGGAACTCGTCACTCGCGTGGATCGCGGCGTTCGCCGACACCCGCTAGAGAAACTCCCGCCGCCACACCGCCAGCACAACGCCGTGCGGGCGGTGTCCGCGACGGGTGAAAGGAAACAGCCCGAACGAAAGGAGATCCACAGTGCGGTGGATCGTCCGTTTACCGGTGACCCTCACAGCAGTACTCCTGCTACCCGTCACACCCGCTGTCGCAGCCAATCCCATTGACCTGACCAGCGGTTTCTACGTCAACCCGAACACGTTGCCCGCCACCTGGGCCCGGAACAACCCCGGCGACTCCCGTGCGGCGCGCATCCAGTCGTCGATCGGCTCCAAGCCGATCGCACGCTGGTTCGGCAACGACAGCAACATCGGCTCCACCGTCGCGAACTACACCGGCGCGGCGGACGGTCAGGACAACCTCCCGGTGCTCGTCGCCTACAACCTCCCCGGCAGAGACGCCTGTGGAGGCCACTCGGGCGGCGGCGCGGGCAGTCCCTCGGCCTACCGGACCTGGATCTCGAGCTTCGCCGCCGGGATCGGGACCAAGCCCGCCGTGGTGATCATCGAGCCGGACGCACTCGGTGACTTCGAGTGCATGACCCAGACGCAGATCGACGAGCGGCTCGGCATGCTCACCTACGCCACCCAGATGTTCCAGCAGAAGTCGCCGAACACCTATGCCTACCTCGACGGCGGCAACGCGGGGTGGGTGGCGGCGGCCACCATGGCCAGCAGGCTGAACTCGGCGGGTGTGCGCAACATACGCGGCTTCGCGGTCAACGTGTCGAACTACTACACCACAAGCCAGTCGACGAGCTACGCCAACTCGGTGGTCGGCAACCTGGGCTACGCGGCCAAGTTCGTGGTGGACACGAGTCGCAACGGCAACGGGCACAACGGTCAGTGGTGCAACCCGCCCGGTCGCAAGCTCGGCGTGACCGCCCAGGTTGGCGGTGGCGCCGAGATGCTGCTGTGGGTGAAGACCCCTGGCGTGTCGGACGGGAACTGCGGTATCGCCCCCAACACGCCGGCGGGCCAGTTCAACCCTGATCTCGCCATCCGGCTGATCGACGGAACCTGATCGAAGGGCCAGGGGCACGGGCGTCTGGAAGTCCGCGTGCCCCCGGCGATCCAGACTGTAGCTGGAAAGCGCTTACCTCCATAAGTGCCAACGGCACCGCCGAGCATCACCGCTGTGGCCAGAACTCGCGGGACACCTGGTAGGGGTCGTCCACTCCGGGCATGGTGCACATCACGTTCTCAACGCCCAACTCGAAGAGCACGAACCGGTCGAGCACCGGATAGCCGGCCGCACGGATGACAGCCGCGCGCTCGTCCGGGTCGTCGATCACTCCTCCGCGACCCGCGATGAACACCTGGGCAACGGTGGGAAGCGGTGCGTCGACAGGCGCGTGCAACGCGAAGCGTCCGTCCCGGCGCAGATCGTGTCCCTTGGGCGAGGTGGGTTCCATGAACACGTAAAGCGCGTCCTCGGTGAGGATCGGCGACACCGGATGCACTCGCGGTGCGCCATTCGGTGCGGTGGTCGCGAGATAGGCGATGTGGAGATCCAGCAACCGCTCCTTGGTGACAGCTGCCAGAGCCGGCGCCTCACGCGCGAAAGTCGACCAATGGGCCACAACGCCTCCAACGCTTGGGGCGTCAGCATGTCACTCGGCCGACAGGATTGGCTTCCGCCGGACAGGGTGCGTCGCCAAGGCCAGGCAGCCTTACACGGAACTACTTGGCGGCCTGCCTGATGAGATCGGCGACCACCTGCGGGTTCGACACGTAGATCGAGTGGCTGCCGGGCGCCTCGATGACGGTCGCGCCGGCGCGCTCGGACATGGCGCGCTGTGCGGGCGGCGGGATCATGCGGTCGTCCGTGGCCACGAGGTACCAGCTCGGCTTCACCCGCCACGCGGGCTCGGTGACGGTGCCGCCCAGCGCGTTCACGCCCCACGGCACCTGCGAGTCGGCCATGAACGCGGCCTGCCCGGGCGGCAGGTCGGCGGCGAACGAGCCGGCGAACTTCGCGCGGTCCAGGAACAGGAAACCGTCGACGGGCGGCAGGATCGGCGGCACCGGCGCACCGGGCGCCGGGTCGGCGATCAGGGTGTTGACCGACTCGTCCTTGTCCGGTGCGAACGCGGCGATGTAGGCGAGTGCGGAGACGTTCGGGTGCGTGCCGGCCTCGGAGATGACCACGCCGCCGTAGGAGTGCCCGACCAGTACGGCAGGACCGTCCTGCTGGTCGAGCACCCGCTTCGTAACGGCCACGTCGTCCTCGAGCGAGAGCGTCGGGTTCTGCACGACGCTGACGTTGAAGCCGTCCGCGGTCAGCAGGTCGTACACGCCCTGCCAGCCGGAACCGTCGACGAAGCCGCCGTGGACGAGGACGACGTTCTGAACGGAGGTCATCACTGCTTCTTTCTTCGAGAGGGATCAGAATTCGTTGGCACGAAGCTACGTTCGCGGGTCAGGCGCCGCATACGTCAGATGACGGTTTGTCGTGACGTATGTGGCACGCCACTTACACTCACCGGTCATGGAACTGGTGGGCCGCGAGCAGGACATCGAGCGCGTTCTCGCGTTTGTGGAAAGCGCGTCCACGCAAGGAGGCGCTCTGCTGCTGTCCGGCGAGGCCGGCATCGGCAAGACCGCGCTGCTCGAGTTCGCCGCGGCCCACGGCCAGTCACAGGGCGTCCTCGTGTTGCGCGCCACCGGATCCCAGTTCGAGGCCGGCCTGTCCTTCGCCGGTCTGCACCAGGTGCTGCATCCGTTGCGAAAACGACTCGACGCCCTGCCGGAGACACACGCACGGGCGCTGCGGGCCGCGGTGGGGTTCAGCGACGAACGCGCGGAGGAGCCGATCGTCATCGGTCACGCCGCGTTGTCGTTGCTGCTGGAGACGGCGGAGTCCGGGCCGGTGCTGGTGGTCGTCGACGACCTGTCGTGGCTGGACCGGCCGAGCGCGGGTGTGCTGGGGTTCGTGGCGAGGCGCCTGCGTGGCAGCAGGATCGGGTTCCTCGCGGCTTCCCGGGCCGACGAAGCGGGCTTCTTCGATCAGGAGGACCTGCCCACCCACCTGCTCAGCCCGCTTGCCGACCGCGCGGCAGAAGAGCTGCTGCGGCAACGGTTCCCGGCGATGGCGGCATCCGTGCGCGGACGGCTCCGCGCCGAGGCACACGGCAATCCGCTCGCCCTGCTGGAGCTCCCCGTCGCGTTGACGGGGGAGCAGCGCACGGCGGAGGCCGGTCTGCCGGACGTGCTGCCCATCACCGGCCGCCTCCAGCGGCTGTTCGCGCACCGGGTGCGGAACCTGCCGGAGGCCACCCGCGGGCTGCTGCTCGTCGCGGCACTCGACCGCACCGGCGACCCTGCCCGGCTCCTCGGCGCGTTCGGCCAGGAAAGCCTGGAACACCTCGCCCCCGCAGAACGCGCGGGACTCGTCCGCGTCGAACGGGGCAGACTCACGTTCCGCCACCCGCTGACCCGGTCCGCCGTCGTGGACATCTCGACCGGCGAGGAACGGCGGCACGCTCATCAGATGCTGGCCGACCAGCTCATCGACCGTCCCGAACAGCGCGCCTGGCACCTCGCCGAAGCCGCCACCGCACCCGACGAGAAGGTCGCCCAGCTGCTCGAATGGGCCGCCCATCAAAGCCTCAACCGCGGCGACTCGACCGGCGCCGTCGCGGGCCTGACGCGTGCCGCGGACCTCGGCGACAACGGTCCCGACCGCGCCAGACGCCTTGCCATGGCCGCCTACCTGGGCGCGAACGTGACAGGGCACCTCCGTGACGTGCCGCGCCTGCTGGCCGCCGCGCGCGTCGCCGACCCGGCCGCAGCCGGCTCCATGGAGATCACCGTCGCCGCGGCCCACCTGCTCCTCAACGGAGACGGCGACCTCGACACCGCGCACCGGCTGCTGAGCAGCGCCATCGACATGCTGCCCCGCCCGTACAACGCCGCCGACCCGGCCTTGCTCGAGGCGCTGCACACGTTGCTGCAGCTGTGCTTCTTCGGGGGCCGTCCGGAGTTGTGGCCGCCTTTCGACGCGGCCCTCACCCAACTGGAACCCTCGATCCCGCCGTTGCTCGCGCTGCAGCGCGACACGTTCCGCGACCCGGTCAGGACCGCCGGTGGTGCGCTGGAACGTCTGGACGCCGCGATCGCCGATCTCCCCGGCGAAACCGATCAGGTCCGCATCGTCCGCGTCGGCATCACCGCCGCCTACCTGGACCGTCTCGGCGGCTGCCGCGAGGCTCTGCGCCGGGTGGTGCGCGACGGACGGTCCGGCGGTGCCGTCACCGCCGCCATCGAAGCCCTGTTCCTGCTCGCCAACCACGCCTACTTCACCGGGGAGTGGGACGAGGCCCTGGACCGGTGCCGGGAAGGGCTGGATCTCTGCCGTGCCAACGACTACCGCCTGCTGTCGTGGCCCGGCATGTTCATCCGGGCCATGATCGAGGCCTCGCGCGGCGAGACCGACAAGGCCCGCGTCACCGCCGACCAGATGGAGCGCTGGGCGGCTCCACGCCGAATCGGCGCCGTACAGGCTTACGCGGCCCACATCAGGACGATGGTGGCGTTCTCCGACGGAGACCACCGTGCGGCGCTCCACCACGCGGGTCTCGTCAGTCCACCTGGGACACTCGCGTCGCACGTCCCGCACGCGCTGTGGACCGTCCTCGACCTCACCGAGGCGGCGTTGCGCGACGGCCGCCCGGAACTCGCGGCGAGTCACGCCGCGTGCGCCGGGGAAGCCGGACTGCGGGGTTTGTCACCGCGACTGGCGTTGGTCACCGCGGGTGTGGCC
>JAVXWK010001015.1:0-15126 GCA_032230575.1 Pseudonocardiales bacterium
TCGTCCACCACGAACCGACCCAGGCGGCGGGCGCGGCGCTGTTGTCGCTGGCGTGGCAGCACCGAGAGGTCTTGCTGTGCGGCTGATCTTCGCCACGATGGCGGCCCACGGGCACACTTATCCGTCCGTACCGCTCGCCCTGGCAGCTCAGCGCGCCGGTCACGACGTGGTGTTCGCGGCGGGGGAGGAGTTCGTGTCACGGTTGCGTGCGGCCGGCCTGAACGCCGTCGCGGCCGGGATGAGCCTGCCCGCTGCTCTTCAAGCGGCACAGGACTTTCCGGCGGGCGCTGAACGCGTCGGGCACGCTCTTGGGCACGTGATGACCCAGCGGATGGCCCGCGACCTGGCGCCGTTGCGGGCGGACCTGATCGTCCACGACATCACCACCTACGGCGGCGCGCTGGCGGCGAGGAACGCCGGCATTCCCGCCGTGTGCCACACCTTTGGACGCGTGGAGCCCGGCGAGATGTGGCGGGCGGCGATCGAGGTCGCCGGAGAGTCGGCCGTCAGCGACCTGACCGTCGACATCTGCCCGCCGGCCCTGCAGTCGCCGCGGTTCACCGCTGAACGTCTGCTGCTGCGTCCGGTCGCCTGGTCTCCGCCAGGCGCTTCGCCGAAGCGGACTGATCGCCCGTTGGTCTACCTCACGCTGGGAACGGCGTTCGCGACCACCGAGGTGCTGCGCCGGTGCGTGGACGGTCTGGCCGTGCTCCCGGTGGACGTCCTGGTCGCCACCGGTCCGGCGTCTCTGGACGACGTGCCGGACAACGTGCACGTCGCCGCGTGGGTGTCGCAAGCCGAGGTGCTGCCTGTCGCGGATCTCGTTGTGCACCACGGCGGTAGCGGCACCACGCTCGGCGCTTTGACGGCTGGTCGTCCGCAGTTGGTGCTGCCCCAAGCCGCGGACGGCTTCGGCAACGCGGATGCCGTGGTGTCAGCGGGAGCGGGAATCCGCCTGCTGCCTGAAGAACTGACCAGCGAGGCCGTCGCCGGACACGCCCGCGCCCTGCTGGCCGACTCGGCGGTTCACGAGGCTGCTCGCCGTGTCGCGGCCGGCATCGCCGCCATGCCGTCTCCGGACGATGTCGTCGCCGAGCTCACCCGAACGGATTGGGCAGGTAGGCCCAGGCCTTCGTCTCGGGGTTGAGGCGCATCAACGTCAGCGGTTTCGCCGGAATCGGGTCGTGCAGCAGCGCATGGCGGTCCGGGGTGTCCGGGATCGTTCGTGCGACCGCCTGCCAGAGATCCTGGTTCGGTGCGTCGAGTGCGTTGATCAGCCCGGTCATCGCGGTCGCGAAGAACGTCGCGAACGTCTTGGTCCGCAAGCTCTCGCGGTCGGCGTGCAGGCGCTGCGGCAGATCCGGCCGCGGGCTGACGCGGATGTCGGCGAGGTCGCGGTAGATCACCCGGCGTGGCCGTCCGTTCACCAGCCCCACCAGCAGGTTCTGTTCATGCGCCTCCAATGCCACCCCGCGCGCCAGCAGCGTCATCAGCGGCGGGACGGTCAGCTCGGCGAACTCCGCGAGCCACTCGACCGGGTCACCGAGCGACCGGATCGGGGGAGACTCGCCGGTGACGAGTGCCGCCAGCGGCAGGAGTGTCTCGTTCGCGCGCGGCACGGGTTTGTCGCGCAGGATCACTCCCAGCGCGCGGTCCGGTTCGCCGTTCGTGAGAACTGCGGCCGAGGCGCGGTTGGGCTGCAGCTCGATGCCCTCGACCACGGTGCTCAGGAAATCGGAGACCACGGTGGCCGTGGTGATCGAGCTGCCGGAGATGTCCCTGATCGCGGACGTGATCTGGGCGCTCAGCGTCGTTTTGACGTGCCAGCTCCTGGCCGAGAGGGTCCGCAGCGCCATCAACGGGCCGGCGTCGAGCGTGGCGATGCCGGGGACGTTCAGTCTTTCGGCCTGCCACGGGTGCACCGGGAGCAGGATCGCCGAGCCGTCCCGCAGCTCGGCGGGCCAGTCGCCGAACACCACGTGGTCCTCGGCCGGATGCAGCCGCAGTGCGACCGCGGGGCGGTGTTCTGGCCCGTACGCGAGGTGGTCCTGAGCGGTGAATCCGGTGCGGTTGCGGCAGCACGGGTGCAGCGGATGGCCGTCGACCACGCTCTGCTCGTGCTCTTCCAGCGACCGTTCGAGGAATGGAGCGGTGAGCGGGCTCGTTGTGCGGGAGAGCGCCAGTCCGGCCACGCTGTGGGCGACCTCGGCGATCAGGTTCGCGGAGCCCGGCCAGCGCAGTGCGGTGAGGAGGTCGACGGGGTGCTCGTACTGGCTGATGTCGACGCTGACCTGCGGCAACGGCTCGATCGCGAGGGCTCTCCGCAGGCGTGTGAGGACGGCCGCGCGGGCTCCCGGCAGCGCCGCGAGGAACCGCTCCAGGCGCTCACCGTCGAGGGCCGCGGCGAATTCGGTCTCGACCTGCGTCTGCGTCAGAATGATCAGATCCTGACACATCTGCGCTGGGAGGCGGGTACCGGTGGAAGCGATCTCTGACGACATCACCTCGACCGCCCTGCTCAACTGCCTGCGACGCGAGGTCGGTGAGGCGGGCCCGGACGGCACGATCCGCCTGCCGCGCACCGACGTCCTGCTGCGTGCGCGTCAGGGCCGGTGGTTGTCGGACCCCGAGGTTTTCACCGGATCGTGGCAACCGCTGTCGTGGCACGAACTGGCCGTGCTGATCACGAAGGAGCTCGGGGATCCGCCGATCGGGTTCCTCGACGAGATCGCGGGCTCGCGGTCGGCCATCGCCGCGATGCTGGCGGCCCGGCCCGCTCCGCCTGCCGACCTCTACCAGCGCTCCGAGCAGGCGTTGATCGCCGGGCACCGCTACCACCCCGCGCCGAAGGGGCGTGGCGGCCTGCCCGCGTCGGAGTGGCTGCCGTACTCACCCGAGGTGCACGCGTCGTTCTCGTTGGTGCACCTGGAAGGTTCGTTCGTCGACGACGGCGATGTCCCGTTGCCTCCTGGTGTGTTGCCTGCGCATCCGTGGCAGCTCTCGTTGCTGGGGATGTCCGGTGACGTGGCTGATCATGTGGTGTGGCCGACGTCGTCCGTGCGCACGGTGTACGACCCGGCTGCTGATCTGTTCTACAAGTTCAGCCTCGACGTGCAGATCACCAACGACGTTCGCCGCCTGTGGGCGCACGATCTGCGCTGGATCCCGCCGTTGGCTCGCGTGCTGAGACCGGTGTTCGAGGACATCGCGTCCACTTATCCCGGCACGGCGTTCCTGATCGATCGCGGCTACCGGACTTCCGCGGAATCCTTCGAGGGGCTCGCGGTCGTGGTGCGGGACGGGGTGCGGCGGCACACGTTGCCGGGCGTCACCCCGTTGCTGGCGGCCGGGATCAGCGAGGGGTTCGACGGGAATCCGCTGGACGGTCTGGATTCATCTTCAGCCTTGCGGTGGTTCCGGCAGTACGTGTCGGTTGTCGTTCCTCCTGTGCTGCACGCGTTCTTCGTCCACGGCGTGGTGATGGAGTGTCATCTGCAGAACGTTCTGGTGGGCGTGGATTCGTCGGGCCTGCCGGTGCAGGCGTTCTACCGTGACCACGAGGGAATGCGTTTGCTGCCAAGGCATGCCGCGCTGCTGTCCGAAGTGGATGGTGTTGATGGCTCGCGTGGCGTGTCGGAGGCCAAGGGCTGGGAGCGGCTCCAGTACTGCCTGATCGTGAACCACCTGATGGAGATCGCCGGCGCGGTGTTGGATCGGCACCCTTCGCTGGACGTGTGGCCGGAAGCACGGGATGTCTTCCGCTCCTATGGATCGTTCACACTGCTGAACTCGTTGCTGGAGGCTCCGACCGTGCCCGCGAAGGCGAACCTGCTGCTGCGCTGGACGCGCGCGGAGGGTGCCGCGAGCGTTTACGTCGACTGCCCGAACCCGTTGTACCGGAACTAGCTCCTTTCGTTGACGCCGGTTTCACGTCGCCAATAGCGTGCTGGCCATGACACGTCTGCTGGCGCTGCTCGTGCTGATCTCGGCGATGTTCGTTGGTGCACCAGCAGCTTCGGCGTACGCGCCACCGTCGCTGCGCACTTCGGCGGGTTTGGACGCGGGCTGGCGCTTCCTGCGCGCGGACGTTTCCGGCGCCGAGGCGCCGTCGTTCAACGACTCGTCCTGGACCTCGGTGAACGTCCCGCACACGTGGAACGCTCAGGACGGCCAGGACGGCGGCTCGAACTACTACCGGGGAATCGGCTGGTACCGCAAGCACTTCACGCCCGCTGCCTCGCTGGCGGGCCGCCGGTTGTGGCTGCAGTTCGACGGCGTCAACCAGGTCGCGGACGTGTGGGTCAACGGCGTCCGGCTGGGGCAGCATCGTGGCGGGTTCGCGGGGTTCCGGTTCGACGCCACGTCTTCTTTGAAGCTGGGGCAGGACAACGTGATCGCGGTGAAGGCCGACAACCGCGCCGCCGCTGACGTGGCTCCGCTGTCCGCGGACTTCACGTTCTTCGGCGGCATCTACCGGCATGTGTCGTTGATCGGCGTGGATCCGCTCGGCCTGCGCATGGGCGACTACGGCGGCCCCGGCGTCTACCTGCGGCAGCGTTCGCTGACCGATGCCTCCGCCAGCGTCGAGGTGACCACCAGGTCGTGGAACAACCGCGGCTCTGCCGCGCGTGTCAAGGTCCGCACGGTCGTCGCTGATCCTGCCGGTGTGGTGGTGGGTGAGAGCGTTTCCGGAGTCCGTTCGGTCAACGCCGCCAGCGGTTTCGACACCGTGCAGACCGTGACGATCCCGCGTCCGCACCGCTGGAACGGCAAGGCGGACCCGTACCTGTACAGCGCGAGCGTGGAGATCATCGACGCCGACACCGGCGTGGCCAAGGACGTCGTCACCCAGCCTCTGGGGCTGCGGGTGACGTCTGTCGACGCTTCCTCCGGCTTCTCGTTGAACGGCAGGCGTTTGCGGCTGAACGGCGTGAACGCCCACCAGGACCGCCACAACGTCGGCTGGGCGGTCTCGGCCGACCAGCAACGCCAGGACTTCGACCTGATGGACGAGATGGGCGTCAACGCGTTGCGCACCGCCCACTACCAGCAGTCCTCGAACGTCTACAACCTGGCCGACACGCGCGGCTACGTCGTCTGGACCGAGATCCCGCTGGTCAACGAGGTGGCGGACACCGCGGCCTTCCGCGCAAACGCCCAGCAGCAGCTGCTGGAGATGATCCGCCAGAACTTCAACCACCCGTCCATCGCCTTCTGGGGCATCGGCAACGAGCAGAAGACCAGCAACGCCGCCACCAACAACCTGCTGCGCGACCTGGCCGCGTCCGTCCGCGCCGAGGACTCCGGCCGTCTCTCGACCTACGCCAGCCACATCGGCGACCTCGACCCGGTCTCCGGTCACGCCGATCTGGCCGCCTACAACAAGTACTACGGCTGGTACGACCAGAGCAGCACCGGCCCCGGTGGCTGGGCGGACCGCCTGCACGCGCGTGATCCCGCGCGCAAGATCGCGCTCAGCGAATACGGCGCAGGCGGCAGCGTGGTGCAGCACGAGGAGAACCCGAGCCCGCCCGTGACCACCTCGCGCTGGCACCCGGAGGAGTACCAAACCCTGGTGCACGAGAACTCGTGGGCGCAGCTGAAGACGCGCGACTTCCTCTGGGGCACCTTCGTCTGGAACATGTTCGACTTCGCCGTCGACAGCCGTTCCGAGGGCGACACGCTGGGCCGCAACGACAAGGGCCTCGTCACCTACGACCGTGCCGTGCGCAAGGACGCGTTCTGGTTCTACAAGTCACAGTGGACGGACACGCCGTTCGTGCACCTGAACAGCGCCCGCTGGACGTCGCGCACCACCGCCGCGACCACCGTTCGTGCTTACGCCACAACGGACAACGTGCAGCTGGTCCTGAACGGCGTCGCTGTGGGCGCTCCACCCGCCGCCGACCACATCTACACCTGGCCGATCACGTTGCGGCCGGGCGCCAACACCGTGACCATCACCGGCACGCGAGATGGCCGTGCCTATTCGGACACGGCCACCTGGACTTTGAGCTAGTGGCGCGACCCAGAACGTGGGCCGGGTAATTCACGCTCAGCAATTCACCTGGCAACGTTCTGGGCCACACCATTAGCCGTTGTAGCCGGAGAAGATTCGCGCGAACTCGTAGGGCTGCTGCGGGATGTTGTTGCACCGGTACAGCGCGCCGGTGCAGGCGTTGGCATCCCGCCCCTGCTCCCAGAACGAGAGCATGCCGAGATGCACCGAACTCGCGAAGCTGACCAGCGTCCGCGCGTCCTTCTGGTAGAAGATCTCGTTGCGCGAGTCGTTGACGCCCAGCATCGGCGTGACGCCGATCTTCTTCCAGGCAGCCGAATCCGACAGCCCGTAGACCGACTTCACCTGAGCCTGCGTGGCCTTGGCCGCCGCGACCGCCTTGGCCCCTTGGTCACCGGGCCCCTCGTAGTAGTCCATGGCCATGACGTTGACCATGTCCAAGTTCACCCCGGCGTTCTTGGCCGACTTCACCACGTTCACGCCGTCCTGCGTCAACCCACTCGGCAACACCGGCAGCGTCAACGAGATCTTCAGCCCGGGGTTGCGGTCCTGCAGGATCTTCAACGCCTGCGACCTTCTCTGGATGGTCGTGGGGTCGGCCACCGCCGCACCCTCGATGTCGAAGTCCACGTACTTCAACGCGTACGCCTTGACCACAGCGTCGTACTCGGTGGCCAACGTCTGCGGCGTCGTGCAGTAGTACGCCAGCTCAATGCCCGACGCACCACCGAAGGAGATCTTCACGTCCCCACCGGCGTTGCGCAGCTTCTGGATCTCCTCCTTCTGCCACCCGGTCCGCGGGTCGTAGGCGCCGAACCAGCTGGCCTTGCACCCGTACGACGTGACGAACCCGAGCGTGAAGCTCTTGACGCCACCCTTGCTCGCCATCTCCGACAACACCGGCGTCGGCCACGCACCCATGTCGACGTACGGCGCAACCGATGACGCCGTGGCCGCTTGTGCCGTGGGCAGGGATATCGCGCACGCCGCCAGCGCGGCGACCGTGGCCAGCTTGAACAGCTTGGTCCGCATGACGAACCTCCTCAGGGGCAGGGGTGAGGCGGGGCCACTATTGGTATAGACCATCAATCCCTGCGTTGGCCAGACCGGAACTTCCCGCAGTCCTCTGAAACGCCGGAATGCTCCCGATCTAAGGGATTTCAGACCTTCGCTTGGACCTCTGCGTGGTTCAGGATCAGCGGCCGCCAGCTAGCGGCGCCATCCCGCCCGTGCCCAGGGTCGACCCCGATGAACACCCGCCCGCCGACCCGCACCCGCACGTGGCGCGCTTCCCAGTCGGCAGTGGCGCGCTGCTTGACGCGACCGTCGCACTGCCAGCGTTCGTGCTTGAAGTCGGCAACCGTTGAGTGCCTGTGAATCTGCCCGAACGGAACGACGCTCCTACTCCGCATCCACGGCTCGTGCAGCGCCGCCCCGGACTCGGCCCACAACGGCCCTGCCTGCTCATCGCGCGCATGCGCCCCCACGTGCCAGATGAGCTCAGGCCGTTCGTTGAGCAAATCCGCCGCCCTCTGCGCTGACGCCGGCTCGCCCAACCGCTGCCAGGCCGCGAGAGTGAGCCCCGCATGCGTCAGCAGGTACTCGTCCCCGTCCACCGTGACAGCCGCCGCAACCTGCATCCGTCCGTCGGCCCACCACTCGCGCAGCATCTCGACGCCCCGCTGCGGAAGCGGCTCGGGCCAGAAAACCGTTGCCCCAGGCAGATACTGCGCCTCGTGGTTGCCCGTCAGCTGCACCCACCGCTCGCCGAGGAGCGGTGCGACGGTGTCGAGAACGCCGAGGCTGTCCGGTCCGCGGTCGACCAGGTCGCCGACCTGGATGACGACCACGTCGGGCGGCAGCTCCCGCAACGCTTTCCGCAGTTGGGAGAGCGGCGCCGCCACCTTCTGATCAGGTCAGGTCTTGCCGAGTCAGGGCTTGCGGCCCACAGCGCCGGCGATGCAGTACGACACCGGGGGGAGTGGCGTGATGCGCGGACCGTCCGGCCACCAGTCGGCGCACAGGGACAGACCGGGATCGACCAGTTCGAGTCCGGCCAGCATGCCCTCGATCTCGTCGCGGGTGCGGAAACGGCCGGTGCCCATCGGGCTGTGCAGGAACGTGTCCTCCATGCGCCGGGCGAGATCGCTGTGCTCCGCGGTCTGCGGATCGAGGAAGTGGCTGAGTGCCACGTAGGACCCGGACGGCAGCGCGTCGATGTACTCGCGCATGATCTCCTGCGGGCTGATCTCACCGTCGTAGTGGTGCAGCGTGCCGAGCTGGAAGAACGCGATCGGCTGCGAGAAGTCGATGTGCTTGCGCACGATCGGGTCCTCGAGGATTTCCTTGGGGTTGAAGATGTTGGCGGCCGAGAAGTGCGTCTGGTCGTTCTCCTCGAGCAACGCCCGGCCGTGTGCGAGCACCACGGGGTCGTTGTCGACGTAGACCACGCGAGCTTCCGGCTGGATCCGTTGCGCCACCTGGTGGGTGTTCTCCGCCGTGGGCAGGCCCGATCCGCAGTCGAGGTACTGGGTGATGCCCGTCTGGCTCGCGATGAAGCGGGTGGCGCGGATCAGGAAGTTGCGGTTGTCGAACGCGAGGGTCTGCGCTTCCGGCGCGACCTGCTGCACCCGTCGCAGCACCTCGCGGTCGATCTCGTAGTTGTCCTTGCCGTTGAGGAAGGCGTCGTAAACCCTGGCGATGCTGGCCTTCGTCGTGTCGATGTAGACGGGCACATCGGTGTCGGGCATCACGAACCTCGCAAACGTAGACACGGCATGGCGTTCTATGCATCAGATCACACTGCACCCGGCGCACGCATATGAGCCGAATGCGTGAATGCGCCGCCACTGCACGTACAGTGATCAACCCTTGCGCCGTTGCATCTACAGCAACCGCCTTTCGAGTGGATTGTTCTGTCCGCACTGGCGCAGGTGAGGGCCGGAACGCTAAGGAGAAGCCCTGATGGCGACTGCTGACTCCAACTCGGCGAACGTCCGGCCTGGAGGCCCGACGGCGCTGCGCATCGTGCTCGGCGCGCAGCTGCGCAGGCTGCGCGAGGCCGCGGACATTTCGCGCAGCGAAGCTGGTTTCGCCATCCGCGGGTCCGAGTCGAAGATCAGCAGGCTGGAGCTCGGCCGCGTCGGCCTGAAGGATCGCGACGTCGCCGACCTGCTCACCATGTACGGGGTCACCGACCAGGCGGATCGGGACATGTTCCTCGAGATGGTCGCCCAGTCGAACCAACCTGGCTGGTGGCATCGCTACAGCGACCTGATGCCGGACTGGTTCCACGACTACGTCGGCCTGGAAGAAGCCGCGTCGAGAATCCTCACGTACGAGCTGCAGTTCGTGCCCGGCCTGTTGCAGACCGAGGACTACGCCAGGGCGATCGCGAGCCGCGGCCGCCCGGAGCTCGCGGACAAGGCGGTCGACCAGCTCGTCACCGTGCGCATGCAAAGGCAGAAGATCCTGGCGAGGCCAGGCGCGCCCCGCCTGTGGGCGGTGATCGACGAGTCGGTGTTGTACCGGCCGATCGGCGGCGTGGCGGTGTTGCGCGGTCAGCTCGAATACCTGCTCGCCGTCACCAAGCAGAAGCACATCGCCCTGCAGGTTCTGCCGTACTCCCTGAGCGGCTACGCGGCCGAGGGCTCGTTCGCCATGCTGCGGTTCGACGAGCCGGAACTGCCGGACATCGTCTACCTCGAGCACGGCGGCGGCGCCTTGTACCTCGACCGGAGCAAGGAGCTCGAGCTGTACAGCCGCATGTTCGACCGGCTGACGATCGACGCCCACACGCCGGACCGCACGCGCCAGGTGCTGACCAAGCGACTCGCTGAGCTGTAGCCCCGCCACCCATCGATAGAGCGTGCAAATGCACGTGCATTTACCCGTGCGAGTGCATCTGCTACCGTGCGTGCACAGCCAAATGCACGTGCATATGCACCCGTTTCGCGGAGGCGGAGTGGCCATGGGAGATGCGATCCACAGCGGGATGTCGGCGGCCCTGCTGACGGACGCGACTTGGCGGAAGAGCAGGCACAGCGGCGCGTCCGGGAACTGCATGGAGCTCGCCCGGCTCGACGGCGGCCACATCGCCGTGCGGAACTCCCGCTTTCCAGACGGTCCTGCGCTGGTTCTCACCCGCACCGAGATCGAGGCCTTCCTGGCAGGTGCGAAGGAAGGTGAGTTCGATGACTTCGTCGCGTGACACCACGGCGAGCGCCACGGTCCGGCTCAACGCGCTGATGTTGCGCGGCTTCCAGTTCCTCTACCCGCGCAACCACAAGGGTGAGCTCGCCGCCGTGGTGGGCGTCCGCGCCCACGACAACGTCATCGACGTCGTCCGTCTGCACGACGAGAACGACGCGATCGCAACGCGGATGCCGGCGGACGAGGCCAACGTCCTGGTGCCGACGCGGTACTCGTGGCAGCGCACAGGCCCCGCCTGCCGCGTGATCGAGGAACTGCTCGAACTGCCCGACGACCGAACCGCCTGACCGCGGTCCGGAGCGCTCAGGCCAGCTTCGCGAGGTAGACGGTGTTCGTGGAGTCCTTGCCCTGCAACGGATTGGGAAAGCTGACGATCTCGGCGCGGACGTCGGTGAAGACCGACGAGAGCGTGGCGATGAACTCGTCGTCGGGCGGGTCGTTGGACCACAGCGCGAACACCCCGCCAGGACGGAGCAGGTCGGCCAGACGCCGCAGGCCCTCAGGCTCGTAGAAGTCGGCGTTGCCGGGATGCAGCAGGTGACGCGGCGAGTGGTCGATGTCGACGATGATCGCGTCGAACGCCCGGCCGGGAGTCGCCGGGTCAAGGCCGTGCCCGGAGCGGAGCATCGCGAAGAAGTCACCGTGAACCAGGCGGCACCTGGCGTCGGCCGTCAGCACGGCCCCGGCGGGGATGAGCCCCTGCTGGTGCCATTCGATCACCTCGCCGAGCGCGTCGACGACCAGCAGCGAACCGACATCCGCGTTCTCCAGCACGGTCAGTGCCGTGAAGCCGAGCCCCAGGCCACCCACGACCACGTCCAGGGATGTCCGCGGAATCTCCGCGAGCGCGAGGCGGGCCAGTTCGACCTCGGCGACGGTGAACATGCTGGACATCAGGAACTCGTCGTTGAGCTTGATCTCGTGGACTTCTCCGCCCACAACGGGATCGTGTCGCTTGCGCAGCGTTAGTTCACCCAATGGTGTCTGGCGCCAGTCGAGTTCCTGGAAACGAGCACTCATGTGTTGGTCAGCTCCGTGGTGGCGGTCCGGCGAATCGGTCCGCGAGCCGACAGTCTGCCTGTGCCGTGGAACCGCCGCAGCCTGTGGGGTGGCAAAGTCCGGCCACTCCGCGATTGCCCTCGCAGAGTTACGGGAGATCGTCGATCTGCTTGAGCCTCAACGCTGAGTCGCGTTGTCGAGCAAGTCCTTCGCGACGTCGCGGAGTTTGATGTTCTCGTTCTGGGACTGCTGGACGAGCATGGTGAAGGCTTCGTCGGCTGTGCAGGAGTGCACGGCCATGAGAACGCCCTTGGCTTGTTCGATCACCGCCCGCGAGACCAGGGCGGTCTCGAGTTGCTTGATGTGTTCGCGGGATCGTTGCCACTGGTGGGCGTTGGCGATGGCGGCGCTGGCAGCGGTGGTGAACAGCCGCATCACGCTTTCGTCGAACGGGTCGAAGGCGGTCGCGGAGTAGCTGTAGATGTTGAGCGATCCCACGTGCGAGGCGTCGTTGTGGTCCGAGGCTGGGAGCAAGACGGGCACGGACAGGTAGGCGCGTACACCGTGTTCGTCCGCGGCTGCCTCGAATTCCGGCCACGCGTCGTTGTTCTGACCAACGACTGCGCGGACGGCGTGGCGTGTGCGGGCGGCTTCCAGGCAGGGGCCGCGGTTGGCGCCGTACTGCTTCTCGTCGATGTCGGTGAGTGTGTTGTCGCTGGCGGCGGCGGTTCTCGGTTGCTGAGGGCTGACGGTGATGGTGACGGCGTCGGCGTCCTGAATCGCTCTCGTCGCGGTTTCGGCCAGTCGCTGCAGGACCTCGTCGAGGGGTTCCTCGGCGGAGAAGCCGTCGCGCAGCATCGCCAGTGCCGCGGTCGCCTCGTCCAGGCGTTCCACCGCGTCCTGCCGGTCCGCCACGGCGGTGTGTGCGTCTCTTTGCCCGGTCACACTGTTCAGGTCGTCCATGCCGCGTCGCCTTTCGCCGAGAACGAGTTCGCGGCGCTGCAGGCTCAACGCGCTCGCAACGAATGATACGGCCAGGACGCCTTCGACGGCTGCGCCCCTACGGGCGAGTGAACCGAACCGGTGCGGGTGCTGGAGTGCTCAACAGCCCGCACCGGTTCAGGCCGGCCACGCGAGGTGGCCTACCGCGCGGAACGCACGCGCGTGCACGGTATTGGGTCTTGTACCCACAATGAACCGATGTGACTCCGTGACGTCGTGACCGCGCTGGTCGGGTGGCGCACAGGTGGTGGGACTCGGTCACCTGGGCCTCTCCGGCCGTCACTGTCGTAGTGCCATTGAGCTGCTGAATCGATGACCTTGGTCTCTGCCCCGCAGGGCCGCTTCGAGGGATGATTGCCTGTCGGATCGATACGGTCGAAGCTGGTGTGTCCTGTGGCTGCTGAAAGCCGCGTTGTACAGCTCGAACCCGGCGACGCCTGGTCGTTGTTGCCCCGGAGCGGTCTCGGCCGCTTGCTCTACACCAGGTCCGCTCTGCCTGCGGTGCGCGTGCTGCCGTTCGTGCTTCGCGGCCGTACGATGGTGCTCGCTCTTGATCGCGTAGCTGTCGAGCATCTCGTCCACGTGATCGGGTCGGTGACGGCGGTCGAGGTCGATGATCCGGTGTCGGGTTGGAGCGTCACGATCACGGGCGAGGTCCGTGAGACAACCGGTGCCGGTAGCACTGGATTCGTGGAGGATCCAGATCTGAGTCGGTGGCTTGATGGTGGTCCGGCGGCATACATCCGGATCGAACCGACTTTGGTGTCCGGCCAGCGGCTCCTGACCCGTTCTGAACCGGGTGATCCAGAGAAGCAAGGAGTCGTGGTGGACGAGTTCGAGGGCGAGAACATCGCCACCGCTACCACTGCCGAGGTGGACGGCATCGTGGTCACATGTGTCACTGGTGAGGTCGACATGTCCAGCGTCGACGTGGTCGGTACCGAGGTGGCCAAGCAACTTGACCTGCGTCCGGCCGCGCTGGTGCTCGATCTCACCGCGCTGACGTTCCTCGCGTCGTCCGGCCTCAACATGCTGATCGAGAAGCAACGGCACGCGCAGGCGGTCGGCGCCGAGTTCGTGGTCGTGGCCGAGCAGAACATCGTGCTCAAGCCGCTGGAGATCGCCGGTATCCGCGACTTGCTCAGAGTGTGCCGGAGCGTGCCGGACGCGATCAGGTTGCTGCAGGGACAGTCGGCGAGCGAGTAGCCGGCCGTTGTGGGAGAAGGCGTCCGCGGCGGGGGCCGCTGCACCTCATCCTCGGAGGGCGACGTGAGCCCACACGGTCTTGCCTGCCGGCTGCCTGATCATTCCCCAGCCTGTCGCGAAGTGCTCCACGAGCCGGAGTCCGTGCCCTCCAGGCTCTCCTGGCCCCGAATGCCCCAGCACGGGTGGGTAGGGCGAGATGTCATCGACCTCGAGGCGGACCAGATTCGGCTGCGGGAACCGCCACAGGCGGAGTTCGCAGGGAAACCATGCGTGCTCGTAGGCGTTGGTCACGAGTTCCGTGGCGACCAGCAGCACTGCGTGCAACTCAGGCGCCGGCAGGCCGGCCAAGCTGTCGACGATCCGATGTCGGACAGCTGCCAGCGGTGGCGGACGGGCGTCCATCGCGATCACCACGATCGGTGGGTTCGCGGCAACTTCTTCGCGTGTTGCCATCTGATCGCGTCCTCTCGCCTGAAGACCTTCGTCTAGAGGCGATACCCCAAGCATGGGACATGAAACAGGTGGCCACGCCACCGCCGACACCGGTCACGGCCGCCGCGAACGACAGACCATCCTATTCCCGCCGCAAACTGCCAACCTCGCGTACCGACGCCGTAGGACCGCGACAAAAGTCGCGAGTGAGTCCAGTCATTAGCCACTCAAGTACACCCTCCGTGAGGCGAATACTTCGGTGATGCCGACCGCCGTAGGAGGGCTCGTTGACAGACCGTGACGGGCACAAGCCGCTGATCCGAGTGCTCATCGTCGACAACGATGCGCGGGTCCGCGGCGCTCTGCGCACGTTCTTGGAGGCACATCCGGGTTTCGAGGTCGTCGGTGAGGCGGGTTCCGCCGCCCCTGCGATCGAACTGGCCCATCAGCTGGTCCCGTGCGTTGCCATCGTTGACGTACTCATGCCCGATGCGCAGGACGGCCTCGAGCTGCTGACCGTGCTGGCGCGGGACCACGGCATCCCGGTGATCGCGATGAGCCTGCGGAGCGCGCTGGCCGAAAGCACGATCGACGCGGGCGCGCACACGTTCCTCCCGAAGGACGGCTACTCGGATCGCCTGCTCACGGCACTGCGGGCCGCGCACCACGGCGAATCCATTTAGGTCAGATGACGTAGGACGGCCTGGACTTCGGTCCTGGCAGTTGTTTCCGCAATTACGCGGGCGGGTTCGGTCGTCAGACCGATGAAGATGCGTGTGACTTGGAGCACAGTCACTTCATCACCTCATCACCCCCGATCGCGGAGGCGAGCGACATGAGTGTCACCCCTCTCCACCCGCAGAGCGTCAACGCCATGATCGAGATGAACGCGTTGTTCTACGCACGGCCGGACGCCGCCGCCTCGGACGACGCCGTCGCGGCCTGGTATCGCGCCAAGGGCCACATGCACGAGCAGCTCGCCGCGAAAAACGGCCCCGACGCCGCACAGGAACGTGCACACGCCGCAGCGGCCCATGAGCACGCTCGTCGCCTCGAGCTACGGGGGATGGCGGCATGACCACGCCACGGCTGGAGTCGGTGACGCAGGCCAACCGCGCGGTGGTGGAGAAGGCGTTCGCGGTGCTGGAGGCCTGGGACCACCGAGGTGAGACGCTGGGAGCGTCGGAGCTGGCACGCCGGACCGGACTGCCGAAGTCGACCAGCCATCGCGTGCTGGGGATCCTCGAGGCCGCCGG
>JAVXWK010001023.1:0-4335 GCA_032230575.1 Pseudonocardiales bacterium
GACGTCGTCATCGCGGCGCTGCTCGGCGCCGAGGAGTACGGCTTCGCGACGGCCCCCCTCGTCGTCGCGGGCTGCATCATGATGCGCGTCTGCCACCTCGACACCTGCCCGGTCGGCGTCGCCACGCAGAGCCCCGAACTGCGCAAGCGCTACACCGGCCAGGTCGAGCACGTCGTCAACTTCTTCAAGTTCGTCGCCGAAGAGGTCCGGGAAACCCTGGCCTCACTGGGCTTCCGGACGCTCGACGAAGCGATCGGGCACGCCGAGCTGCTGAACACCGACGAGGCCGTCCACCACTGGAAGGCGTCCGGTTTGGACCTGTCGCCGATCTTTGAGATGCCCACGGAGACCCCGTACGGCGGCGCGAAGCGGCGCACCCGCGGCCAGGACCACGGCCTCGAGCACGCGCTGGACCGCACGCTCATCCAGCTCGCCGAGGCGGCGCTGGAGGACGCGCACCAGGTCAACCTGGAGCTGCCGGTCCGCAACGTCAACCGCACGGTCGGCACGCTGCTCGGCGCCGAGGTCACCCGTCGCTACGGCGGCGAGGGCCTGGAGGACGACACGATCCGGGTGAAGCTGACCGGTTCCGCCGGCCAGTCGCTCGGCGCGTTCCTGCCGCGCGGCATCACACTGGAGATGGTCGGCGACGCGAACGACTACGTCGGCAAGGGCCTGTCCGGCGGGCGGATCATCGTCCGGCCGCACGACGACGCGCCGTTCCGCGCCGAGGACCAGGTGATCGCGGGCAACGTGATCGGCTACGGCGCGACGGCCGGTGAGGTCTTCCTGCGCGGCCGGGTCGGCGAACGGTTCTGCGTCCGCAACTCCGGTGCTCTGCTGGTGGCTGAGGGCGTGGGCGACCACGCGTTCGAATACATGACCGGTGGCCGGGCCGTGGTGCTCGGGCCGACCGGGCGCAACGTCGCGGCCGGCATGTCCGGCGGCATCGCGTACGTGCTCGACCTGGACCCGTTGTCGGTGAACCAGGAGATGGTGCAACTGCAGCGCCTCAACGCCGAGGACCTGCGTTGGCTCAAGGACGCCATCACCAAGCACCACAAGGCGACCGGCTCTGCCGTTGCCGCGTCGCTGCTCGGTGACTGGACCCGACGGGCCGGTGCGTTCACGAAGGTCATGCCCGGCGACTTCCAGCGAGTGATGGACGCGATGCGTCTCGCTCGGGCTGAGGGCCGGGACGTCGACCAGGCTGTCATGGAGGCGTCTCGTGGCTGATCCACAGGGATTCATGAAGTACTCCCGCTCCGACGCGCCGAAGCGTCCGAAGCCGGAACGCTTGCAGGACTGGAACGAGGTCTACCTCGCCGAGGAGCCCGCGGAGCGCAACGCTGCTGTGCGCACGCAGGCCACTCGGTGCATGGACTGCGGCATTCCCTTCTGCCACAGCGGAACCGCGGGCTGTCCACTCGGGAACCTCATCCCCGAGTGGAACGACCTGGTGCGCCGCGGCGACTGGGAGCTCGCCTCGGATCGCTTGCACGCCACCAACAACTTCCCGGAGTTCACGGGTCGACTGTGCCCGGCGCCGTGTGAGGCCGCTTGCGTGCTGGCGATCTCGCACGACGCCGGCGGTGCCGTCGCGATCAAGCGGGTCGAGGAGACCATCGCGGACATGTCGTGGGAGAACGGCTACGTCCAGCCGTCCCAGGCGACCGTGTCCTCCGGCAAGCGCGTCGCGGTCGTCGGTTCCGGTCCGGCCGGCCTGGCCGCCGCTCAGCAGCTGACCCGTGCCGGACACGAAGTCGTTGTGTACGAACGGGACGACCGGCTCGGTGGCCTGCTGCGGTACGGCATTCCCGAGTTCAAGATGGAGAAGAAGGTCCTCGACCGGCGGTTGTCCCAGCTTCGCCGTGAGGGAACTCGCTTCGTGACCGGCTGCGAGGTCGGTGTCGACATCACGGTCGAGCAGCTGCGCGCCGAGTTCGACTCGGTCGTACTGGCCGTGGGTGCGCTGCGGGGCCGTGACGACAAGACGACTCCTGGGCGTGAGCTCAAGGGTGTTCATCTCGCGATGGACCACCTGGTGCCCGCGAACCGCGCCGTCGAGGGCGACGGCCCGTCCCCGATCTCGGCTTCCGGTAAGCACGTCATCGTCATCGGCGGTGGCGACACGGGCGCCGACTGCTACGGCACCGCGACCCGCCAGGGCGCGCTGTCCGTGACACAGCTCGACCAGTACCCGATGCCGCCCAACGTCCGCGACGACGACCGCTCGCCGTGGCCGGTGTGGCCGCACATCCTGCGGACCTACCCGGCACACGAGGAGGCGGGCGAACGCCGCTTCACCGTGGCGGTTCGTCGCTTCGTCGGCGATGACGACGGCCACGTGCGCTTCATCGAACTGCAGCAGGTGCGCGTCGAGAAGGACTCGTCCGGCCGCCGTTCCGTGGTGCCGCTGACCGACGAGATCGAGGTGCTGCCCGCGGACATGGTGCTGCTGGCGATCGGCTTCGAGGGCGTCGAGCACATGCGGCTCCTGGACGACCTGGGCATTTCTCTCTCGCAGCGCGGCACCATCTCGTGTGGCTCCGACTGGCAGACGTCCGCGCCCGGCGTGTTCGTGTGTGGTGACGCCCATCGCGGGGCATCCCTTGTGGTGTGGGCGATCGCGGAGGGACGGTCTGTGGCCAACGCCGTGGACAAGTACCTGACGGGTTCCTCGAACCTGCCTTCGCCGGTGATCCCCAACCTGCTTCCGCTCGCTGTGGTCTGACAACGGCGTCTGATCAGTGGAGAGCAGCATGACGCCCCGGCCGACAACGTCGTCGGCCGGGGCGTTCGCCTTTCTCCGGGACGTGGTCCGGGAGAAGTTCGGCATCACGCGCTAGGCAGGACCGCGGGCCGCGGTCGCGCTGCACCACTGGACCGCCGCGAGCCCTGCCGCGCCGATGGCCGTCATCAGGAACATCGCCAGCCAGCTGACCGTGCGTCGGCGTTCAAGACGGCGTTGCCGTTGCAGCGCAAGAATCCGCACACGGCTCGTGTCGAGGTACCTGCGGGCGTCAGGGGAGAGGTCGCCCTCGGCCACCAACGGCGAGATGACGGCGAACGTGTCCTCGTTGAGCAACAGGTGGTCCGCGCTCTCCCCCTCGAGCCACTGCGAGGCGTCCAGCTCGACCGACTGGGCCGCGCGCAGGCCGATCTGGCGCTCGTCGATCGCGCTCCGCAACGGCCGCCATTCGGTGAACAACGCCTCGTGCGCCACCCCGATCCAGCGCCCCTGCTTGTCGCCGCTGGCGGTGAGCAGCCGGTGCCGTACGAACACCTCCAGCGCATCGCGTGCGCCGGCGTCGAGCCGGGCCAGGTCGACGCGCTTGCGGGTCGGCCTGCCGGTGAGGTCGAGCGCGGCCAGCCCCGCGAGCCGGTCCAGCAGTTCGTCCCTGCTCAGGCCGGTTTCCGAGACGGCGCTGTCGAGCACGTCGTCGGCGTGCCGGGCGAGCGCGCCGTGCACGCCGCCGAGGTTCTCGTACCGCTCGCTGGACAGCGAGCCACCGCGCGGCACGTTCATCGTGAGGTGTTGCAACGTGAACGCCAGCAACGGCAACGCCTCACCGCTCGCGGTGTCCTCGACGAGCTGTGCCACGAGTTCAGGGTGGACCTTGAGCCCGGCCACCTTCGCCGGTCCGGTGATCACGACGTTCAGCACCTCGCGCGCGAGCGGCGCCAGCACGTAGCTGCCGATGTGCACACCACCCAGCTCCGGCAACGTCCGCAGGTCGTCGAGGAACTCGGACCGCAGCGTCGCGATCACCCGCACGCTGTCGCCGAGCCCCTCCCGCAGCAGGTTCGCCACCATCTGCCGGTCCTTCTCGCCGGCGCGCGTGAAGAGCTCCTCCGCCTGGTCGATGGTGATCAGCAGCCGGCGGTCCTCGTCCACCAGTTCCTTCGCGACGCCGTGCAGCCCGTCGAGCACGAGCCGGTCCCGCGCCTCCTGCAGCGACCAGTCGTGCCCGACGCGTTCGGCGGTCTTGCGCACCGCACGGGAGAGCGCGTCCAACGGGTCGCTGCCCGGCAGCCACGGCGGCATGACGAGCCACCGCGGGTCGTCCGCCAGCTGAGCCAGCAGACCGGCCCTGACCAGCGACGACTTGCCGCAGCCCGACGGCCCGACGACGGTGAGGAGGCCGGGGCCGCGGCGCACCTTGCGGGCCAGCGCGCGGGTTTCCTGGTCGCGGCCGAAGAACACGGCGCTCAGGGACGTCGTGAACGCGTCCAGGCCGGGGAACGGTTCCTGGTCCTTCGCGAGCTTGCGGTCACCGGCGTCGAACTGCCGCAGCGCCTTCTCCAGGTGCTCGCGGGCGGTGGGGTGCGGGA
>JAVXWK010001111.1:0-4761 GCA_032230575.1 Pseudonocardiales bacterium
GTGTGGGTGACGGTGTCGCTCACCGTCGTCACGGTCGCCGTCGAACTGGTGCTGGGCATGTCGCTCGCGCTGATCATGCACCGGGCGCTGGTCGGCCGGGGCATCGTGCGGACGACGACGTTGATCCCGTACGGCATCGTCACGGTCGTGGCGGGCTTCTCCTGGCGCTTCGCCTGGACACCCGACACCGGCTACCTCGCCAAGGCGCTCGGCAACGATCCCGTGCTGACGGAGAAGATTCCGGCGCTGATGGTCGTCGGCCTCGCGGAGATCTGGAAGACCACGCCGTTCATGGCCCTGCTGCTGATGGCGGGTCTGGCGCTGGTGCCGGACGACCTGCTCAAGGCCGCGGCGATGGACGGCGCGAGCGGGTGGCAGCGGTTCATCAAGATCACCGTGCCGATCATGAAGCCGGCGATCCTGGTGGCACTGCTGTTCCGCACGCTCGACGCGTTCCGCATCTTCGACAACCTCTTCGTGCTCACCGCGGGCTCGCAGGGCACGTCGTCGGTGTCGATGCTGACCTACAACAACCTCATCAAGGGCTTGAACCTCGGTATCGGATCGACGATGTCGGTACTGATCTTCATCATGGTCGCGATCATCGCGTTCGTGTTCATCAAGCTCTTCGGCACCGCTGCCCCCGGCAGTGACGACGGGGGGAAGCGCTGATGGCGGGCATCGGAGGAGCCGAGACCACCGGCAAGCGGTGGGGCTGGGGCGTGCTCAACACGGTCGTCGTGATCTACGCGCTGATCCCGGTGCTGTGGATCCTGTCGCTGTCGTTCAAGTCGTCGAAGACGTTGGCGGACGGCAACTTCATCCCGCGCGAGTGGAGCCTGGAGAACTACAAGAACATCTTCTCGACGTCGGAGTTCACGCGGGCGCTGCTCAACTCCATCGGCATCGCGATCATCGCGACCGCGATCGCCGTGGTGTTCGGCACGATGGCCGCGTACGCCATCGCGCGGCTGGACTTCCCCGGCAAGAACCTGCTGGTCGGCGTCTCGCTGCTGATCGCGATGTTCCCGCAGGTCTCGCTCGTGTCACCGTTGTTCGAGATCGAGCGTTCAGCGGGGCTCTTCGACACGTGGCCCGGCCTGATCCTGCCGTACATCACGTTCGCGCTGCCGCTCGCGATCTACACCCTGTCGGCGTTCTTCCGCGAGATCCCCTGGGAGCTCGAGAAGGCGGCGAAGATGGACGGTGCGACGCCGGGGCAGGCGTTCCGTCGTGTCATCGCGCCACTGGCCGCGCCGGGTGTGTTCACGACGGCGATCCTGGTGTTCATCTTCTGCTGGAACGACTTCCTGTTCGCGATCTCGCTCACCTCGACCGAGTCGTCGCGGACGGTGCCGGTGGCGCTGTCGTTCTTCACCGGCAGCTCGCAGTTCGAGGACCCGGCCGGGTCGATCGCGGCGGCCGCCGTCGTGATCACCATCCCGATCATCCTCTTCGTGTTGTTCTTCCAGCGCCGGATCGTCGCCGGCCTGACCTCCGGCGCCGTCAAGGGGTGAGTTGACCAATGGCAGAGATCGTTCTGGACAAGGTGACCAAGCGGTATCCCGACGGCGCACTGGCCGTGCAGGAGGTCAACCTCGAGATCGCCGACGGCGAGTTCATCATCCTGGTCGGGCCGTCCGGCTGCGGGAAGTCCACCACCCTCAACATGATCGCGGGCCTGGAGGACATCACCGAGGGCGAGCTGCGCATCGCGGGGCAGCGCGTCAACGAACGTGCGCCGAAGGACCGCGACATCGCGATGGTGTTCCAGTCCTACGCGCTCTACCCGCACATGACGGTGAAGGAGAACATGGCCTTCCCGTTGCGGCTGGCCAAGGTCGACAACGCGACGGTCGAGCGCAAGGTGCAGGAAGCCGCAGAGATCCTGGATCTCATGCAACACCTCGAGCGCAAACCGTCCAACCTGTCCGGTGGTCAGCGGCAGCGCGTGGCGATGGGCCGCGCGATCGTGCGCAGCCCCAAGGCGTTCCTCATGGACGAACCACTGTCCAATCTGGACGCCAAGCTGCGTGTGCAGATGCGCACCTCGGTGTCGCGTCTGCAGAAGCAGCTCGGCACGACGACCGTCTACGTGACGCACGACCAGACCGAGGCGATGACCCTCGGCGACCGGGTCGTGGTCATGCGCGGCGGTGTCGTGCAGCAGATCGGCGCACCGCAGTTCCTCTACGAGCAGCCGGCGAACCTGTTCGTCGCGGGCTTCATCGGCTCGCCGTCGATGAACTTCGTGCCGGCGTCGCTGGAGAACGGCTCGCTGCGGTCGGTCCTGGGCGACGTGACGCTCACGGACCGGGTGCGGCAGCTGGTGGAGGGTGCCGACGCGCCCCGCGAGGTGATCATGGGCATCCGCCCGGAGCACTTCGAGGACGCGGCTCTGGTCGACGCGGCCGCGCTGTCCGCGGGTGGCAGGTTCACCTCGCAGGTGGACGTGCTGGAGTCGATGGGCTCGGACAAGTACGCCTACTTCAACCTCACCGGCGAGCAGGCGGCGTCGGCGGAGCTCCAGGAGCTGGCGGCGGACGCGGGATCGGACGACGTGCCGGGTGACGGCATCTCGCTCGTGACGCGGCTGTCGTCGGCGTCGGGTGCCTCCGAGGGCGCCTCGGCGGACATCTGGTTCGACGCGGACAAGGTTCAGCTCTTCGACCCGTCCACCGGCAGGAACCTGACCTACACGGAACGGTGAATTCTCGTTTCATGGGCCGCCTTCCCCGTGCGGGGAAGGCGGCTTCTCTTTGTCACTCGATCGGGTTAGGCCTAAAGACCTGTGCTCCGAGGGGCTGATTAGTCCGAGCCATCTGCCGGGCCGAACTCGGTTCGCCATTGGGCGCTCGGCAGCGACACCTCATCGAAACATGTTCTGCACCGCTCCGGTTAGTCCGCACGCTTGTCGAAGGCGGGTACAGGACCACAGGGGGGTTCCGGGGAACCGCCGCCGAATGATGAAAGAGAGCGTGCAATGGGGATCCTGGACGGTAAAGCGGTCGTCATCACGGGGGCGGGTCGCGGCTTGGGCGAGGCCTACGCGATGCACGCTGCCCTCGCGGGTGCAGCCGTGGTGGTCAACGACAACGACGGTGACCTGGCAGAACAGGTCGCGGAGCACATCCGCGGCTACGGAGGCCGCGCCGTGGCCTCGAGCCACACGGTCGCCGACCCGAGTGAGGCAGCCAAGATCGTCGACCTGTGCGTCGACGAATTCGGCCGCATCGACGGCCTCGTGAACAACGCGGGGCTGAACTACGAGACCGCGCCGTGGGAAGACGACCCCGAGACGATCAAGCACGTCGTCGAGGTGAACGTCCTCGGCGTCATCTACGTCGGAATCGCGGCGATGCGGGCGATGCGCGGCTTCGGCGGTGGTTCCATCATCAACATTTCGTCCGGAGCCTCCTTCGGTCAGCGCAAACTCGCCACCTATTCGGCGACCAAGGGCGCGGTGGCCTCGCTGAGCTACTCGTGGGCGCTCGACCTGGAATCGGAAGGCATCCGCGTGAACGCCGTGTGCCCGGTCGCGCACACGCGGATGGTGTGGAAGTCGGAACGTTCGCTGCGCGCCATCCCGGCCGACCGGACGCCGGGCAAGGTGGCGCCGCTCGTGCTGTTCCTGCTCTCGGACCGCGCCGAGGGCATCACCGGCCAGGTCATCCGCTGCAACGGCCGCCAGCTGCACATCGTGGGGCAACCGTACTTCAAGCAGCCGATCCTGGAGAGCGACAACTGGGACACCGCTTCGGTGGAGCGGGCGTTCACGGGCGTGCTGCAGGCCCACCTCGAACCGTACGGGTTGGAGAAGCGGATGCCTCCCCGGCTCCGTGCGCTGGTGGAGCCGCCGCAGACCGCCTGATCTTTGGACGAAAGTGTTGCCACCCGACCGTCGGGTGGCAACACTTTTGTCCAAGGCAGGCGCGCTCATCGAGTGTGAGCGCTCACTTCCAGGCCGGGTAGGACGGTGCGACTTCGGCGTAGCGCTCGCTCCACCCCGGCAGCTCCTCGTCGTCGAGGTGTGCCCGCAGCCGGTCGAGGAACGCGTGCGTGCCGGGGACGAAGCCGAGGGCGTTGCGTTCGGACAGTCCGGTGTGGGTGAACGTCAGCAGCGTCGTGTCGCCGTCGGTCCTGAGCTCGTAGCGGACCACGCTGTCCTCCACGATTCGTTGCCGCCACTCGTGTTCGAAGACCGCGTGGCCGTCGTTCGGCGGCTGCCAGGTGAGGATGCGGCCCGTGACGCGCTTGGCCTCCGGTGGGGCGGGCGGGTCGTCGGGTTCGATGACGATCTGGCCATCGGTCATGTGCGTGGTGCCGAACCACAGCGCGCGCTCCGCGGGGTCGGTGATGGCGGCCCAGACTCGGTCGATCGGGAACAGCAGCCTGCGCTCGAACGTGAGGGTGGCGTGGTCGCCGTTCAGGGACACGGTGCCGAGGTCGTTCATCGGTTCTCCAGGTGCTCTTGCAGGGCGGCGAGGTGGTCGCGCCAGAAGCGGCGGTACGGGGTGATCCAGTCGTCGATGCGTTGCAGGCCATCGGGTTTCAGCGCGTAGATGCGGCGCTGGCCGTCCGGGCGGACCTCGACCAGGCCGACTTCGCGCAGCACCCGGAGGTGGCGGGAGACGGCAGGCTGGGTCAGGGTCGGCAGGCTGTCGACGAGCTCGCCCGCGGTTCGGTCGCGATCGGCGAGCAGGGCCAGCAGGTGGCGGCGGTTGGGTTCGGCGACGGCTTCGAAGACGTCCACGCCGGTCA
>JAVXWK010001070.1:0-7979 GCA_032230575.1 Pseudonocardiales bacterium
TACACGGTCCGGCTCGCGGTGATCGTCGGCGCGCTGGGCGTCGTGTTCGGCGACATCGGCACGAGCCCGATCTACACGATCCAAACGGTCTTCAGCCCTTCGGATCCGCACCCGGTGCCGGTGAGCGTGAACAACGTCTACGGCGTGGTGTCGCTGATCTTCTGGTCGGTCATGATCATCGTGACGATCACCTACATCCTGCTGGCGATGCGGGTCGACAACGATGGTGAGGGCGGCATCATGGCCCTGATCACGTTGCTGCGGCGGTGGAAGTCCAAGCAGGGCAGGAAGGCCGCGGCGACGCTGGCGGGGCTGGGGCTCTTCGGCGCGGCCCTGTTCTTCGGCGACAGCATGATCACGCCCGCGATCTCGGTGCTGTCCGCCGTGGAGGGTCTGAAGGTCGTCCAGCCGGAGCTGGAGCGGTTCGTCGTGCCGATCACCGCGGTGATCATCGTAGGGCTGTTCCTGGTGCAGCGCAGGGGAAGCGCGGCGGTCGGGCGGTTCTTCGGGCCGGTGATGATCCTGTGGTTCACCGCGATCGGCGCGGCCGGGATCGTGGGGATCACGAGCCACCCGGAGATCCTCAAGGCGCTGTCGCCGACGTACGCGCTCGGCTTTCTGTTCGGGCACTTCGGCACCGCGTTCTTCGCGCTGGCGGCGGTGGTGCTGGCGGTGACGGGTGCCGAGGCTCTGTACGCGGACATGGGGCACTTCGGACGGCCGGCGATCGCGCGCGGGTGGCTGTTCCTGGTGCTCCCGGCGTGCGTGCTCAGCTACATGGGCCAGGGTGCGCTGATCCTCGAGGACCAGGCCAACATCAGCGGGCCGTTCTTCCTGCTCGTGCCCGAGTGGGGGCGCTGGCCCATGGTCGTGCTGGCGACGGCCGCGACCGTGATCGCCTCGCAAGCCGTGATCACCGGCGCGTACTCGGTGGCGTCGCAGGCCGCGCAGCTCGGGTACCTGCCGCGGTTGCGCATCGCGCACACGTCCGAGTCGACGATCGGGCAGATCTACGTGCCGTGGATCAACTGGCTGCTGATGGTCTCGGTGCTGACGCTGGTGTTCGCGTTCCGCAGCTCGGCGGCGCTGGCGTTCGCGTTCGGCATGGCGGTGACCGGCACGATCACGATCACGACGACGCTGTTCCTGTTCATCTCGCGGCTGAAGTTCAAGGCGCCGGCCTGGGCGATCGCGCTCGGCTGCGTGGTGTTGCTCGGCGTCGACCTGCTGTTCCTCGCGGCCAACCTGACCAAGCTGCTGCACGGCGCGTGGCTGCCGCTGCTGATCGGCCTCACCGCGTTCACGGTCATGACGACGTGGCAGCGCGGGCGGACGATCGTCACGAAGAACCGCCGGGACGCCGAAGGATCGCTGCAGGCGTTCATCGAGGAGCTGCACGAGCTGTCGCCGATCCGAGTGCCGGGCACGGCCGTCTTCCTCAACCGCGGCAAGGAGACCGCGCCGCTGGCGATGCGGGCGAACGTCGAGCACAACCAAGTGCTGCACGAACGCGTGGTGGTCGTGTCGATCGAGACCGAGCCGGTGCCGCGCGTACCTCAGGACCGGCGGGTCGAGGTCGACGAGCTCGGGTACACCGACGACGGGATCATCCACGTGAGCGCTCGCTTCGGCTACATGGAGACGCCGGACGTGCCCGCGGCGCTGGCGTTGCTGGATCCTTCGCAGACCGAGGGCGAGCTGAACCTCGGCCAGGCGCGGTACTTCCTGTCGAAGATCGAGCTGCAGCGCGGCAAGGCGCCGACGATGGCGGGCTGGCGCAAACGGCTGTTCGTCGCCACGTCCTACATCACCGCGGACGCCGCCGAGCACTTCGGATTGCCCCGAGAGCGAACAGTGATCATGGGCGCCCACATCGATGTTTAGGTGGAGGGCATGACAGAGGCCTTCCAGCGGTACCTGGACCTGGAACCGACCACCGAGAGCCCGAAGGTCGTGCTGGTCGCGGGCATTCCCGGCACCGGCAAGAGCACGCTCGCGGAGTCGCTGGCGCGCACGCTGCGCAGGCCGATCGTCTCGATGGACTGGGTGCTGGGCACCGTGACGCAATTCCCCGAGCTGAGCGACGAGACCGCGAGATCGTTGGTGGACTTGAACATCGTCGCCTTGATCGCCCGGCATGTGCAGCTCGGCGTCGACGTGGTCCTCGACGTGGCCGGGCACACCCGGGAAGCCCGCGCACAGGTGTGTGAGCTCACCGAACGGCTCGGCGGAGTGTTCGTCGGCGTCGAGTGCGTGTGCTCGGACGAAGGCCTGCACCGCTCGCGTGTCGAGGGCCGGTCGCGCGGCATTCCTGGTTGGTACGCAACGGTTCCGTGGCCGCACGTCGAGCGCATGCGCGGCCTGTGGGAGCCGTGGGACGAAGACCACCTCGTGCTCGACTCGGCCGTGGAAACCCCGGAGAGCTCGGTGAAGCGCGTTCTCGACCTGCTGAGCGACTGACACGTCGCGCTCGGGTTCGGCGTGCAGCGGCAGGCCGACAGGGTCGTCGACCGGGTCCGCACACCTGGTGGGCGCTGCGGCCGTGGATCGACCGCAGCGCCCGATGAAGCTCTACAGCTTGTAGAAGTCGGTGTAGTGGTTGGGCGAGAAGTACACGACGTTCGCGGTGCGGTCGCGGACGATCCGGTACGCGTCCCGGGCGGCGCCGCGCGCCCGCGGGTAGACGTCGAACTCCTGGTAGCTGTGGCCGGACGGCAGCTGGCCCTCGCGGTTCTGGAACGTGCCGCCGGTGTAGTTGTACTGCCCGTTCGGCCAGCTGTACCAGCCGCTCTGGGTCGGGTAACCCTTCGACGCCCACGTGGAGTTGGCGGAGCTGGCCGCCGTGCAGCGGGACTGCGTGCAGGAGCTGTAGACGGCGGCGTCGGCGGCGGGCGTGACGACCGTGGTCGCGCCGAGCACGGACGCGACGATGGCGAGAGCGGCGAGCAGGCGGCGTGTCCAGTGCGGTTGCAGGGTGTGCACTTCAAGACCTCCATCGGCAGGGAACCTGGATGTCGTGATCTTTTCTGTTGATCACCACCAGCCGGTGAACGGCAGGGAACCATCCGCACAACGGCGACTGTGGCCTGTTCACGCTCGCACAGTTGTGGACGCCGCGGGCCGTCTTGGATCAACCACGCCGATTCCACGCGCCTTGGCCCCGAACGCCCCAGTTGATCAACTCCGAACAGCCGATTGCGCACGCTGCCTCCGGCGATAAGTTTGGCCAATGGCAGCACGGAAGCACTTGTTGGTGCTGTTGATCCTGTTCACCGCCGCCTGCACGGCAGAGCAGGGCGGCACGCCCAGACCGGCACCGCAGGCCTCCTCCCCGTCACCTGACAAGGAGGCGTCGACGAAGGTCCGTGCCGTGATAGACGGCCGGACGGTCGAACTCGCCGACGGCACAAAGGCTCGCATCTCGCTGCTGGCCGAGCCGTCGTCGTGCGCTGCCGCCGCTGCTCTGGAGTTCGCGACGAAGACGTTGCTGGACAAGGAGGTCCACGTCGGCAGCATCACGCCCGGCGAGGTGACGCTGAGGATGGAGGACGGCGCGGACTACGCGCTGCTGGCCGTCAAGAACGGCATCCTGCGCACCACCGGCGTGGACGGCGGCCCGATGATGGACGCGGAGACCAAGGCGTCGAAGGCGAAGCTCGGACTGTGGGGGAAGGAGTGTCCTACCTCGACGACTCCTCCGCCCCCGCCCGTTTCTACTTCTGCCACGCCGCCCGCGGAGACTCAGACACCGCCGGCGCCGCCCTCGCCGCCGTGCGTTGTCGTGTACCGGATCAACAGCACCTGGCCCGGTTCGTTCCAGGCCGAGGTGACCGTGCGCAACGTCAGCGGCGCGCTGATCGACGGCTGGACGTTGAGCTGGCGGTTCCCCGACGGGCAGTCCGTGACGCAGATGTGGAACGCCACGTCGTCCCAGTCCGGCGCGGATGTGAGCGTGACCAACGCCGGCTACACCGCGCTGATCGTGGCCGACGGGTCGGTGTCGCTGGGGTTCAACGGCTCGGTGAACGGCGCGAACTCGGTGCCGTCGGCGTTCACGCTGAACGGCGCGACCTGCACTGCCGGGTGATCAGTTCTTCTGCCACCACTCGGTGATCACGCGGGCGTACTCGTCCGCGTTCTCCTCCCAGGCGAAGTGGCCGGCGTCGATCACGTCGAGCTTGCTGTTCGGCAGCCTGCCGTGCAGGTACTCGACGTTCGACACCGGCACCACCGGGTCGTTACTGCCGTTGAGCAGCTGGACCGGCGTGGTGATGGTGGGCAACAGCTCGGCCAGTTCCCTGAGCTGGGCCGGGTATGCGCGCACGTACGCCATCTGCTCGTAGAACCGCTGACCCTGGTACGCGGCGAGGTAGTCCTGGCGCACCACGTCGGGCAGCTCGTAGCCGTCGATCGCGTCCATCGCGATGTTCACGACGTCCTTCGGGCCCATCGCCTGGTACTGCGAGATGTCCTCGTCGTGCACCCACTCGTGCAGCGGGGTGCCCAGATCCGTGGGCACGAGCGCGCCACCACTGCCGATGACGACGCTGCGGAACCGTCCGGGACTCGCGGCCGCGGCGAAGAGCACCGCGCTGGTGCCGACGTCCGGACCGACGGCGTGCGGCTTCTCCAGGCCGAACGCGTCGGCGATCTTCACGATGAACTCGCCCATCGCCTTGGGGGTCAGCAGGTCCGAACGCAGCTCGGAGTGCCCGAAGCCGGGCAGGTCGACCGCGATCAGGTGAGCGTGCTCGGCGAGGCGTGACCAGGTGGCGTCGTAGGCGTAGATGCTCTCCGGCCACGGGCTGAAGAGCAGGGCCGCTGGCTTGTTGTCAGCGCTCTCCGCGTACCGGATCGACAGGCCGTCGATGGTGCGGAAGCGGGGCTGGATCTGTGTCATGACCTCAATATGACCGGTCGTCTTAAGTTCGTCAAGGGTCTGAGACGACCGGTCATTTTCGTGGGGTTAGCGGAGGAGAGTGTCGAATGCGATGGTGAAGAACGCGGCGAACGACGAGCCGTCCTTCGCCGCTCGTTCGCCCACTATCGCGCCTTCCCAGGCGTTGACCAGGAACCGGCCGAGCGTCTCGGCGTCCTGCGTCGAGGTGATCGACCCGTCCTCCTGGGCCTCGCGGATCGCCGCCGTGATGGCTTTCGCCCAGTGGCCGAAGCCGTCCCGGACGCCCTCGCGGATCGCCGGGATGTGGTCGGCCGCCTCGGTGCTGAAGTTGCCGTAGACGCAACCGCGCTCGTAGCCGAAGCCGGCGATGTCCTTGGCGAGGAACCCGAAGTGCTCGCGCAGTCGTGTCAGCGCCGGCACCTTCTTGTCCGCCAGCGTTTCGAGGTGCCGGGACTCGCCGTAGCGGTCCATCACGACGAGAGCGAGCGCTTCCTTGCTCTCGAAGTGGTTGTAGAACGAACCCTTCGGCACGCCCGCGCTGTCGGTGATCAGCTTGACGCCCGCCGCGTTGTATCCGTGGCGGTGGAACTGCTCGTATGCGGCGTCGACGATCTGCTCCCGCACGCTGGCCCTGGGCATCTTTCCAATATGAGCGGTCGTCTCAGGGTTCGTCAAGCCAGGGTGCGCTCGAGCTTCTTCATGGCTTCGGCGCGTGGACGAGGAGAACCGAGGTGTTCCCTGCCATGAGGCGTCCTTCCGTTCAGTGGAAAGCTACCGTCGACGGCGTGCCGTGCGCGTCCCTAGCGTTCGATCCTGTGACGACCAGCCAGCACGAGATCAGCGACGAGATCGCGAAGATCCAGGCCGACTCACCGAAGGGTGCGCCGCTGCTGGACTTCCCGCCGTACCGCAGCACGTTGCTGCGTCACCCGACCAAGGACCTGCAGCTGGTCGATCCGGAGGGCGCCGAGCTGCTCGCCCCGGTGTTCGGCCACTCCGACGTCGACCCCGTCGAGTCAGACCTGACGATCCAGCGCGGCGGCGAGCCGATCGGCGAGCGCATCCGCGTCCACGGCCGGGTGCTGGACGGTGACGGGCGGCCGGTGCGGCGTCAGCTCGTCGAGATCTGGCAGGCCAACGCCGCTGGGCGTTACTCGCACCAGGGCGACCAGCACCCGGCGCCGTTGGATCCGTTCTTCACCGGCGTGGGGCGGTGTCTGACGGCCGACGACGGTTGGTATTCGTTCACATCGATCAAGCCGGGGCCTTATCCGTGGCGCAACCACCACAACGCCTGGCGGCCCGCGCACATCCACTTCTCGTTGTTCGGCACCGACTTCACCCAGCGGCTGATCACGCAGATGTACTTCCCGGGCGACCAGCTGCTGGCGCTGGACCCGATCGCCCAGTCGATCTCCTCGCCCGGCGCTCTGGAACGGCTGATCGCCTCGTACGACCACTCGCGGTCCGAGCACGAGTGGTTGCTCGGGTACCGCTGGGACATCGTGCTGACCGGCAGCCACGCGACCTATCTGGAGCCGTCCGATGACTGAGTCCACTCCTGGGCAGACCGTGGGGCCGTTCTTCCACCACGCCCTGGCCTATCCCGGTGACGCCGAGCTGGTGCCGTTCGGGGCGGCTGGGGCCGTTGTGCTGCACGGATATGTGTACGACGGTTCCGGGGACGTGGTGCCGGACGCGATGATCGAGATCCGGCAGGCTGACGCTTTGGGCGTGGTGCCCGCTGTCGGTGGGTCGTTGCGGCGGCGTGGGGCCGGGTTCACCGGGTGGGGGCGGTGTTGCACCGACGCGGCCGGGCACTACTGGTTCAGCACTGTCGAGCCGGGGGCGCCGTTCTTCGCGGTGACGGTGTTCGCGCGGGGGTTGCTCGACCGGTTGTTCACGCGGATCTACCTGCCAGGGGCTGATCTGGACGGGTTGACGGCTGCGCGGGAGGCCGACGGGCGGCTGCGGTTCGACATCCACCTGCAGGGGCCGTCCGAGACGCCCTTCTTCACGTTTCCGCGGAGCTGACCGTGCTGCCCGGGTCGTATCGAGCTGCCGGACTGGTGGACGACGCCGCCCTGGTCCGGGCTCTTCTGGACGTCGAGGTGGCGTGGGCTCGGGTGCTGGGCACCTCGGTCTCGCTGGAGTCGTGGGTTCCTGTTCTGGATCCTGTCGAGGTCGAGGCTGCCGGGAATCCTGTGCTGCCTTTGGTTTCGGCGTTGCGTGCTCGGGTTTCCGGTCCTGTCCACACTGGACTCACGAGTCAGGACGTGCTCGACACCGCACTGATGTTGTTGGCACGTGGGGTGTTTTCGCGGGTTTCCGCGGATTTGGCCCGGGTTTCTGACGCGCTCGCTGTGCTGGCTTCCGCGCATCGGTCGAGTGTCATGGCCGGGCGGACGTTGACGCAGTTCGCCGTGCCGATCACGTTCGGGCTGAAGGCTGCTCGGTGGTTGGTGGCTGTGCTGGACTCGCTGGACGAGCTTTCCGTTGTGTCCGCCGGCTTGCCGGTGCAGTGCGGGGGTGCGGCGGGGACGTTGTCGCGGGCGGCCTCCCTGGTCGACCCGATCGCTGGTGCCACGGCTTTCGCTCGGCATCTGGGGTTGGTGTGGCCGGGGTTGCCGTGGCACACCTATCGGGCGCCGGTGACGCGTGTCGGGGACGCGTTGGTGCGGGTGTGCGACGCGCTCGGGGTGATGGCCGCTGACGTGCTGACGTTGGGGCGGCCGGAGATCGGTGAGGTTTCCGAGGGGGCCGTGGCCGGGCGGGGCGGGTCGTCGACCATGCCGCACAAGAGGAATCCGGTGCTGTCGGTGCTGGTGAACAGCGCTGCGTTGCAGGCTCCGCAGCTCGGGGCGCAGCTGCACCTGTGTGCCGCGCGGGCGGTGGACGAGCGGCCGGACGGAGCGTGGCACGCGGAGTGGCCGGCGTTGCGGGCGTTGATGGAGCTCGCGGTGGTGGCGGCTTCGCAGGCGGCTGAGCTGGTCGAGGGGCTCGAGGTGCACGCCGACGTGATGGCTCGGCGGGCAGTCTCGGCTGCCGGGGACCTGCTGGCCGAGCGTGGTGGCGGCGC
>JAVXWK010001084.1:0-4222 GCA_032230575.1 Pseudonocardiales bacterium
TGTGGCACGGTCTGGAGTGCGTGCCACCCGGCAGTGCGCTGCTGATCGACGGTGACCGTGCCCGGCTGACCCGGTGGTGGCGCGAACCGGAACCGGTGCGCGGCCTCGTGGAGTCCGCTCCGTTGATCAGGGACGCCCTCGCCACCGCGGTCGACGTGCGCACGCGGGCAGGAGGCACCGTCGCGTGCGACCTGTCCGGCGGACTCGACTCCACCTCCGTCACCTTCCTTGCCGCCGGCTCGGACGCGCGGATCGTCGCCAGCACGTGGCCGGCGCTCGATCCGATGGACGAGGACGTGGCCTGGGCCCGGCGGGCCGCGGAACATCTGCCCGGCGTCGAGCACGTCGTGTGGCCGGCCGACCGCATCCCGCTGGTGTACGAGAACCTGCTCAGCATCGACGACCCGATGGACGAGCCCACGATCGGGATGATGGACCGCCAGCGGCTGCTCGAGGACCTGAAAAGCTTGGCGGGCAAGGGCTGCAGAGTCCGGCTGACCGGGATCGGCGGGGATCACGTCGCCTGGTGCTCCGAGGCGCACTACCACTCGCTGCTGCGCAGGCGGCCGTTGGTCGCGATCCGGCAGTTGCGCGCCTTCAGGGCGTTGTTCGACTGGCCGCTGCGGCCGACGATCGCGGCGCTCGCCGACTCCCGGTCATACGGTGCGTGGCTCGCGGACGAGGCGGACAACCTGCGCGCGGCACGAGGTCCGACCGTCACCGGAGCGCTCGGCTGGGGCGTCGCACCCAGGTTGTTCGAATGGATCACCCCCGAAGCGCACGCACTCGCCGTGGACGTGCTGAAGGAAGCCGCGATGACAGCGAAACCGCTGGGACGCACCAGAGGCGAGCACGGCGATCTGGAACCGATCCTGTCCTGCTCGCGCATCATCCGGCAGTGGGAGCAGATGAGCGCGCGGGCAGGACTGCCCATCCAATCGCCGTTCCTCGACGACCGCGTGATCGAGGCGTGCCTCTCGGTGCGGCCGGACGAACGCGTGACGCCGTGGCGCTACAAGCCCGTGCTCACCGAGGCGATGCGCGGCACCGTTCCGGACGAGTGCCTGGCGCGCACGAACAAGGCACAGGCGTCGCTGGAGGTCTCGGCCGGTCTGCGCAGGCACCGCGGCGACCTCCTCGAGCTGTGGGAGAGCTCGAAACTGGCCGACCTGGGTCTCGTCGACCGGCGCAGGCTGACCGAACTGGCGTTGCGGCCGGACACGCCCGAACTCCGCACGGGGATCTTGTACTCGACCATCGGCTGCGAGGTGTGGTTGCGCGGCCTCGACACCAACCAGGGAGTGACACGTGCGGCTGCGAGCTGATGTCTCCGTCGCGGATACCGACTACGGCCAGGTGCTGCTCGACGAACGCACCGGCCGGTACTGGCAGCTCAACCCGACGGGTGTCGTCGTGGTGCGGGCGTTGCTCGACGGGGCCGACGAGAACGCGGCCGTCGCCGCACTCACCTCCACCTACGAGGTGGACGAGGCGCGGGCACGGCAGGACGTGTCCACGCTGGTCACAGGACTGCGGTCAGCAGGGCTGGTGACGGCGTGACGAGTCCCTCCACCAAGCCGCCGCGCCGCACGCCGGGCCGGCGACGCCCAGCTCACCCATCGGACCGGTGACGCCATGACCACCCCCTCTTCACTCAGCCGCCCCACCGGCGTCCCCCTTCCCCGACGGCTCGCAGCCCGGCTCGCCGTCGCCCTCGCCACCCCGCTGGTCCACCTCAAGCCACGCACCCTGCGCCGAATCCTGAGCCTCCTGCGCACAGGCTCCCGCCCCGCCGCCTACGACAGCGCCAAAGCAGCGCGGGACGCCGTGCTCGCGGTGAGCCTGCGCTGCCTCGGTCCGCAGGGATGCCTGCCGAGGTCGGTGGCCGTGGCGCTGCTGTGCCGGATTTCCGGCACGTGGCCGACCTGGTGCGCGGGCGTGCGCGTGATGCCGCCGTTCGGGGCGCACGCGTGGGTTGAGGCGGACGGGGTGCCGGTCGACGAGAACCTGCCCGCGCAGTACTTCCGTCCCCTGATGACGGTATGAGGCCCCTCGGCCTGCTGCGCCTGGCTTCCGGGCACGGCCGCGGCCTCGCGCTGGCCGTGACCGCGACGCTGGTGGCGTCCGGGCTGGGGCTGCTCCAGCCCCAGCTGCTGCGTGCCGCCGTCGACTCGGCCGCGTCGGTACCGTGGCAGCTGCTCGTGGCGATGGCCGCGTTGTTCGTCGTGCAGGCGTGTGTTGACGGCGTCGGGTTGTTCCTGTTGGAGCGCACTGGCGAACGGGTCGTGCTCGGCGTGCGCCGCCGGCTGGTGGCCAGGTTGTTGCGGCTGCGGATGAAGGAGTTCGACGAGCACCGGGTCGGTGACCTGATGTCGCGGGTCAGCGTCGACACCACGGTGCTGCGCGAGGTCGTCTCCACCGCCTCGGTCCAGCTGATCACCGGCACGCTCACCGGCGTCGGCACCGTGCTGCTGATGCTGCTGATCGATCCGGTGTTGTTCCTGTGGGTCGGCACGACCGTCGTGGTCGCCGCCGTGGTCGTCTACTCGCTGGTCGGCAGGTTGCGGGCCGCCGGCGAGCAGATGCAGCGCGGTGTCGGTGACATGACGGCGGAACTGGAGCGCGCGCTCGGGGCGTTGCGCACCGTGCGCGCGTGCCGGGCTGAGGATCGCGAAGAGGAGCTGATCGGACATCGCGCCGAGCAGGCGTGCGCGGCCGGGGTGCGGGCCGCGCGGATCACGTCGGTGATGAGTCCCGCGGTCGAGCTGGCGATGCGCGGGTCGTTGCTCGTGGTGCTGCTGGTCGGCGGGACGCGGGTGGCGAGGGACGCGGCCTCGGTCGGCGACCTGATGGCCTTCCTGCTCTACGCGACCTATCTGATCATCCCGTTCACCTCCGTGCTGCAGGGCATCGGCCTGCTGCAGAAGGGCATGGGCGCGCTCGGCCGGGTCGCGGAGGCACAAGCGCTGCCGGTCGAGGACACGGCGGGCACCGCGGTGCCGGACCGTGCGGGGATCAGGCTCGAGTTCAGGGACGTGTGGTTCGGCTACCGGGACCGCCCGGTGCTGCGCGGTGTGTCGTTCACCGTCGAGCCGCGGTCGCAGGTCGCACTGGTCGGGCTGTCCGGAACCGGCAAGTCGACCGCGTTCTCGCTGATCGAACGGTTCTACGAACCGGATTCGGGAGCTCTGCTCGCAAACGGAAAGGACATTCGGGAGTTTTCCCGCGACCAATGGCGTTCGCGAATTGCGCTGGTGGATCAGGACGCGACCGTGCTGAACGGCACACTGCGTGACAACATCAGTTACGCAGCGCCGCATTCGACAGATCACGATCTTCACGAAGTACTGGAACTCGCGAATCTCACCGAACTCGTCGAGCGGCTGCCGGCAGGCTTGGCCACACCATTGGGCGAACGCGGGCGCGCGTTGTCCGGAGGAGAGCGCCAGCGCATCGCACTCGCGCGCGCCCTCCTCACCCGTCCTGACCTGCTTCTTCTCGACGAACCCACAGCACATCTCGACCCGGTGAACGAGCGGGCGTTGCACCGCGCGATTCACCGAGCCGCGCAGGAGTGCGCATTGCTGGTGATCGCACACAGGCTGTCCACAATTCGCCAGTCCGATCGGATCGTGGTATTGCGCGCAGGCGAGATCACAGCCCAGGGCACACACCACGAGTTGCTTGCCATTAGTGATTTCTATAGCGGGCTCGTGGCGGGAAGATTGGTTGACAATTCAAAGTCGTTCGAAGCCGAAACATCCCCTGGATGGAGGTAGGAGGTTCGACTGGATCGATGCGAACATGACTGAGCCGTGAGCATTCGAGAGAAAGGCGAAGTCGTGTTGCAGCGATCTCCAACCAGCCGCACCGAATTCGTCGAGGTCCTGCACGACCGCTCCTGCGTGATGCGCACGCTCGGCTACCTGATCACCCGTTCGACATCGGTCCGTGGTGTGCTGTCGAGCCGTGGCGGCATCGACAGCGCGTTGCTCGGCCTGATGACCAACGCCGCCGAACGCGGGCGCCTGCTGCTCGACCCGCCCCTCGCCAGACACGCCGGGACGATCGAACGCATCGCGCGGCACCACGTGGACATCCGGGTGCACACCCAGCCGGCCCGCCACATGCTGGTCTTCGACGACCGCGGCGCCGTCCTCCCGCTCGACGCGAGCGACCTCAACACCGGCGCCCTACTGCTGCGCTGCCCGCTCTCCACCCC
>JAVXWK010001090.1:0-4221 GCA_032230575.1 Pseudonocardiales bacterium
CGAATGGACGGCAGGATCAACCGTCGACTGCTGATCAAGTCAACCGTCGTGGCCGCCATCGCCACCCCGGTCCTGACCCGAACGGCACTCGCGGCCCCGACCGCTCTCTCCGTAGCGGTCCCCGAACTGCCCTGGCCCGCGGCCAACGAAATCGTGCGGAACACGAAGCTCCCGTCGTTCCCCGACAAGAACTTCGACGCGACCGCGTACGGCGCCAAGGGCGACAACAAGACCGACAACACCGAAGCCTTCAAGAAGGCCATCGCCGCCTGCAACGCAGCGGGCGGCGGTCACGTGATCGTCCCGAAGGGCACCTACGTCACGGGCGCGATCCACCTGCTGAGCAACGTCGACTTCCACCTCGAGGACGGCGTGCTGCTCAAGTTCTCCGGCGACGCCTCGAAGTTCCCGACGGTGCTGACGCGCTACGAGGGCATCGAGTGCATGAACCGCTCCCCCATGGTCTACGCCTACAAGCAGACCAACATCGCGCTGACAGGCAAGGGCACGCTCGACGCGGGCGGCACGGGTTCCTGGAACAAGGGCAGCGACCGCGCGTACCTGGAGTCGTTGGTGGCCAAGGGAACGCCGCCCGAGAAGCGCGTGGTTCCCGGTTCCGGCAAGAACATGCGCTCGACGTTCATCGAGCCCTACTCGTGCGACACCGTGCTGATCCAGGGCGTCACGCTGAAGAACCCCAAGTTCTGGCAGCTCCACCCCACGCTCTGCAAGAACGTCACGGTCGACGACGTGCACACCGACCCGTCGACGGCCTCCAGCAACACCGACGCGTGCGACCCGGAGTCGTGCGACCACATCGTGATCGCCAACAGCGACCTGGGCGCCCACGACGACAACGTGGCCATCAAGTCGGGCCGCGACGAGGACGGCCGCCGCGTCAACGTGCCGTGCCAGAACCTCGTCGTCGTCAACTGCCGCATGAACGGCAACTGGGGCGCCATCACGTGCGGCTCGGAGCAGACCGGCGGCATCCGCAACGTCTACGGCTACAAGCTGAACTGCGTCGGTGCCACCAAGTTCGCCCTGTACGTCAAGTCGAACACGAAGCGCGGCGGCTTCAGCCAGAACATCAACCTGGACAGCGTGTCCGGCGTGTTCGAGCGCGCGTTCGTCTACGTGACAACGACTTACAACTCGCAGACGGGCAGCAACGTGCCGAAGTTCGGCCCGTTCTCCATCTCGAACTGCAGCAGCACCAAGGCGTCCAAGGTCCTCGACGTGTCCGGCCTGTCGCAGGAACACGTGAAGGGGCTGGAGCTGAAGGACTCCAAGTTCACCGTCAGCTCCACCACCAACACCGTCAAGAACGTCGACGGCCTGAAGTTCACCAACGTCACCGCGAACGGCAAGCCGATGACCAAATAGCTAGGCGGCTCGCGGGTACAACCGGGCCATCCCGGGCGGCGCGGCGAAGGGTGCCCACGTGCCCTCCGCCTGCGCCAGCCGGTCTGCCACCACCCACAGGACGGTGGGGTTGAACCCGTAACCCAGGTGCGAGGACGACACCTGGACGTTCTCCCGCCGTGCGCCCGGTTCCTCGACGCACGACTCCCACGAGACGATGCCGTCCGTCTTGGAGTAGATCGACGTGGCGGGCACCGGGATCGGCGGCCGCGTCGACTCCACCGGCGGGAACTCGTCCTTCGGGATGTGCAGGCGGGAGAACAGCGCGAAAGCCGGCATCGCCCGTGACTGCACGGGATCCGACATGTTGTACGGCGAGCCCATCGTGATCACCTGACGCACGCGGTGCGGGTGGTCACGCGCCATCTCGCGCGCGAAGATCCCGCCGAGCGACCAGCCCACGATGGAAACCGGGCCGCCGTGAGCGTCAGAGACCTTCTTCACCAACGCGTGCATGCCGTCGACGGCCTTGCGCGTCGGCCCGATGTTGCGGCCCAGGCCCCACGGGTTGACCTGATAGCCCAAACCGGACAGAAAGCGGCGCAGCATCACCGTGGACGAGTCAGCGGCTCCGAGGCCGGGAAACACCAGAACCGGGTGACCGTCACCCGCCGGCGCACCGCGCAGCATCGACCGGGTGGCGACGAACTCGCCGACGTCCAGGGCGCAGCGGGTGGGCTCGGTCAGGTACCAGAACAGTCCCGGCGCGCTTCCTCTGACGAGGTGGAGGGGAGACACAACAGGAACATCGAAGACTTCGTCTGAAGGTACGGCAGACATAGGAGCCTCCCCACACGTCGACAACCCCGAGCCGGCGCCCTGGGCCTCGTTGCCCAGTAAGTCCATGATGTTTCGTGAACGATCTTTTCGCCAGTACTTTCGAGTCTCGATTCGCCACGTCCAGGTAACACGTTGGCAACCTCACACGTGTGCAGTGCCTCTCACCTGCATGGACGTCGATTCAGAAGCAAAGCTGCTCTACTATTTTTCAAGTGGATCGGATGAGCTCACTGGACGCAGGCTTCTACTTCATCGAGGACGAGAACGTGCCCATGCACGTCGGTTCCGTCCTGGTTTTCGACGGCCCGGCGCCGTCATACGGCGACGTGATCCGCCTCTTCGTGTCACGGCTGGACCAGGTGCCGCGCTATCGGCAGAAGGTGAAGGCCCTGCCGTTCCACGTCGGCCGGCCGGTCTGGGTCGACGACGACCACTTCAACATCCTCTACCACGTGCGGCACACCGCGGTGCCGTCGCCGGGCGGTGAGGACCAGCTGCGCAACCTCGCGGGCCGGATCTTCGCGCAGAAGCTCGACGACAAGAAGCCGCTGTGGGAGGCCTGGCTCGTCGAGGGTCTCGAAGGCGGCCGCTGGGCCATCATCTCCAAGGTCCACCACTGCATGATCGACGGAGTGTCCGGTTCGGACATGCTGCAGCTGCTGCTGGACTTCAAGAAGGAGACCGCGCTGCCCGAGCCGAAGGAGTGGAAGGCCGCTCCGACGCCGTCGACGCTCGACCTGGTGGTCGACGGGGTGCGCGACGCCGTCGTGACGCCCGTGCAGCACCTCTCCGCGTTGCCCGCCATCGCGCGGAACATGCGGTCGCTCAACGAGATCCTCGACTTCGGCAAGACCGTTCTCGGCTCTCTTCCCGGTACCGCGCGGCGTTTGGTGACGCGTGCGGCGACTTCGTTGAACGGCCCGATCGGGCCGCACCGCCGCTGGGTGTGGGCGCGCGCGAACCTCGCCGAGATCAAGCAGGTGCGCAAGGCCGCCGGCGGCACGGTCAACGACGTCATCCTCACCGCGATCACGCGCGGTTTCCGGGATCTGCTGGAGAAGCGCGGCGAGCTGACCGAGGGCATGGTCGTGCGGACCATGGTGCCCGTGTCGATGCGCAAGTCCGACCAGCACAACGAGCTGAACAACCGCGTCAGCGCCGTGCTCGTCAACCTGCCCGTGGGCGAGTCCGACCCGGTGAAGCGCCTTGCGTCGATCCGCGAGCAGATGGACGACCTCAAGAGCTCGCGTCAGGCCGCCGGTGCGGACGTGATCACGAACCTGTCGAACTTCGCCGCGCCGACGTTGATGGCGCTGGGTTCCCGCACCGCGATGCGGTTCCCGCAGCAGATCCTGCAGACGGTCACCACGAACGTGCCCGGCCCGCGGATCCCGCTCTACATGCTCGGCCGCCCGCTGGTGGAGATGTTCCCGTACGTGCCGGTCGCGTCGACGATCCGGATCACCGTCGGCATCTTCTCCTACCTGGACAAGTTCACGTTCGGCATCAACGCGGACTTCGACGGGGTGCCGGACGTGCAGCTGCTCGCCGACGGCATCCGCGCCGGGTTCGACGAGATGGTCGCGCTGGCCGCGGAGGCGGAGGAGAAGACCGCTGCTGCCGCCGAGCCTGCCGTGAAGGCCGTTTCGAAGCCCGCTCCCAAGCCACGTACCGTGAAGGCTCCTGCCAAGGCGGCGACCAACGGTGTGAAGCCGGAGACCAAGGCCTGAGACACGATTTGACGGTTCAGGCGGGTGCACACGACCTGCACCTGACCGTAGTAGGACTCGACGCACGGCTGGGCGCCCTCGGTTTGGCGCTCGGCCAGGTCGACGACGTCCGCATCGAGCTGGAGAACGTGCGTTGGTCGCGCTGGCGTGCCCGCCGCGCGACCGTCGTGTGCCGGGACGTCCACGTGAACCCGCCCGCGACTCTGGTGTCGTCGCCGGTCGAGTTCCGCGTCGAGGGGGAGTTCTCGGACATTCCGGAGTTACAACCGGTCAGTTGGTTCCCGCT
>JAVXWK010001115.1:0-13057 GCA_032230575.1 Pseudonocardiales bacterium
ACTCGGTGCGGATCACGGCGAGCGACTCGGTCCGCATCACCATGGACGACTCCGTGCGCATCACGGCCCACGACGACAGCGTCCGCATCACCGCGCACGACGACTCGGTGCGCATCACGATGGACGACGACTCTGTCCGCATCACGGCTCACGACGACTCGGTCCGCATCACGATGGACGACTCCGTGCGGATCACCGCGCACGACGACAGCGTCCGCATCACGGCCCGCCAGGACGACTTCTCCCTCGCGGCCTGACCCCACCCGAAGGCAGATCAGGCCGCGGGTTCACCCAGGTACGGCAACCACTGCGGATCAGCCTCGGCCACGCCGGCGAGCAGCCGCCAGTGCGGGCCACGCGGCGCCGCGGGCACGACGCGCAGCCGCCACCCCAGCTCGGACAGCAGTTTGTCCGCCTTGCGGTGGTTGCACTTCGCGCAGCAAGCGACGCAGTTGGTCCAGGTGTGAGGTCCGCCACGCGAGCGCGGCACGACGTGGTCGATCGTCTCGGCCCGCCCGCCGCAGTAGGCGCAGCGATAACGGTCGCGGTGCATGAGCCCGGCACGGGTCATCGGCACGCGACCGCGATAAGGCACGCGGACATAGGTGCTCAGCCGGATCACGGACGGCACGAGCACCTCGGACATCGACGAGTGCAGCACCAGCCCGGAGGCGTCTCCGTGCACGACTTCGGCCTTGCCGCACACCACCAGCACGACCGCCCGGCGCAGTGACAAGGCCGTGAGCGGCTCGAACGTGGCGTTCAGCAGCAGAACTTTGCGTCTTCCCCAGGGGAAAACCGCCGGCGTCGGACCGGAACCTCCCCCATCTCGATCCCCATCCGGCACCGCCCGCAGCTCGGGCTGATTTCGGCATGGGGGGACCGTCGGCGCCGTCTCGCCTGGTGGCGAGGTGCCGATAGGGGTCGGTTGTCGGTCTGGCACGCGACCACCTCCACCGGTTCAGCCATAGGAGACCACACTTACCAGCAAAAAATCACGTGTGATAAATGACGTGTCATGGATGTGTGATCGAACCTGGGGTTAACCAGCTCCCTAACGGAGATGGTTTTCATCGCCCGCTACCCTTGACAAGGTGACAGAGGCTCCTTCCACTCCGCTGCCTGCGACGATCTCCTACCCGGTCGCCGAGCGGCTAAACCTCGTCGAGCAGATTCAGGGTCGTGACGTCGCCGATCCGTACCGCTGGCTCGAGGACACGAGCGACCCCCGCACCGAGTCGTGGTCGCAGGCGCAGGACGTGCTCGCGCGGTCCTGGTTGGACGCGATGCCCGGCCGCGCACGCCTGGGCGAGCGGTTGAAGGAGCTGATGCGCACGGGGTCGGTGTCCACGCCGGCCTGGCGCGCGGGCAGGGCGTTCTTCACCCGCCGCGGCCCCGAGCAGGACCATCCCGTCGTCGTGGTGCGCGAGATCGACGGCACCGAGCGCGTGCTGCTCGACGTGAGCGTGCTCGACCCGTCCGGCAAGACCACTCTGGACGGCTGGTCCCCGAGCCTCGAGGGCACGCGCCTGGCGTACCAGGTGTCCGTGGGCGGCAACGAGCACTCGCTGCTGCACGTCGTCGACGTCGACTCCGGCGAGCTCGTCGAGGGCCCCATCGACCGGTGCCGCTACTCCGCGATCGGCTGGCTGCCGGGCGGCGAGGAGTTCTTCTACGTGCGCCAGCTCGACCCGGCGCTGCTGCCAGAGGACGAGAAGCTGTTCCACCGCCGCGTGTGGCGCCACCGCGTCGGCACGGACCCGGACACGGACCTCAACGTGCACGGCGAGGGCCAGGCGCACACCTTCTACTACACGCTGAACGTCTCGCAGGACGGCCGCTGGCTGGTCGTGAGCGGCGCGCCCAGCACGCTGAAGCACGACTCGGTGTGGATCGCCGACCTGCACGGCGGCGGCGAGCTCAAGCCGGTGATCCTGACCGAGGCCGGCGTGCAGTGCTCGGCGTCCGTCGCCGGGGACGGCAGGCTCTACCTGCACACCAACCACAACGCACCCCGCCAGCGGCTGTGCGTCGCCGACCCGGAGAACCCCACCGAGTGGACCGAGCTGATCAGCGAGGAACCGGACTCGGTGCTCGACGGCGTGCGCTGGCTCAACGGCGACCTCGTGGTGCTGAGGACCAGGCACGCGGTGTCCGAACTGCACCTGCACGACGCCGCGACCGGTGCGCACAAGCAGGAGATCCCGCTGCCCGGCACGGGTTCGCTGCACGGCATGTCCGTTGTGGACGCCCAGACGGACCACGACCGGGACACGGTGTGGTTCGGGTGGACGGACTTCGTGACGCCGCAGTCGGTGTTCCGCTTCTCCGCCTCCACCGGCGAAACCGTGCTCCACGAAGCTGCTCCAGGCCGTGTCGAACTGCCGACGGTCACGACGCAGCAGATCGCGTACACGTCTAAGGACGGCACGACGGTCCACATGTTCGTCGTGAGCGGCGAGCAGAAGCCCGACCTGCCCCGTCCCGCGCTGCTCACCGGCTACGGCGGCTTCGCGATCGGCCGCGGTCCCGGCTACAGCGCGACCACGCTGGCATGGGTCGAGGCGGGCGGTGTGTGGGTGCACGTGTCGTTGCGCGGTGGCGACGAGGAAGGCGAGGAGTGGCACGTCGCAGGCATGCGTGCCAACAAGCAGAACGTGTTCGACGACTTCCACGCCGCCGCGGAACGCCTGGTGCGCGACGGCTGGACCACGCCGCAGCAGCTGGCGATCATGGGCGGCTCCAACGGCGGGCTGCTCGTCGGTGCCGCACTGACGCAACGCCCGGAGCTCTACGCGGCCGTGGTGTGCTCAGCGCCACTGCTCGACATGGTGCGCTACGAGAACTTCCTGCTCGGACGCCTGTGGGCCGACGAATACGGCAGCGCAAGCGTTTCCGAGGAGCTCGGCTGGCTGCTGTCCTACTCTCCGTATCACCGAGTGGTAACGGATGTTGAGTACCCTTCCGTGTTGTTCACGGTGTTCGAGTCGGATTCTCGTGTGGACCCCAACCACGCCAGGAAGATGTGCGCGGCTCTGCAGCATGCGACGTCGAGTGATCCGACCAAGCACCCGGTGCTGATCCGCCGCGAGACCGAGGTCGGTCACGCCGGCAGGTCGGTCAGCCGGACGGTCGCTCTCGCCGTGGACCAGCTGACGTTTCTCGCGAATGCCACTGGCATGGAGTTGTAGGAGGACACGACCACGTGTTGGCGCAGAGCCCTGTGGATGACGCCGCGAACAAGACCGCCCAGGCGGTCAAGTTCTTCGAGGAGCACGGCCCCGCGATCATCGCGGGCGCGATCAAGATCGTCGTGATCCTGATCGCCGCCTTCGTGATCAGGGCCCTGCTGCGCAAGGTCATCAGCCGGATCACCACGCCCGGCAAGGAAGGCAAGAAGCCGGGCCTGCTCAAGCCTCTGCGGGAACGCGCACCTCAAGCGCTCGGGAACCTCGTCTCCGAGCGCCGCGAGCAGCGGGCGAAGACCATCGGCTCGGTGCTGCAGTCCATCGTCACGATCCTCGTGTTCGGCATTGCGTTCCTCGAGATCATGATCGTGCTCACGCTCGACATCACGCCGGTGCTGACGTCGGCGGGCATCCTCGGCGTCGCCATCGGTTTCGGCGCGCAGAACCTGGTGAAGGACTTCCTGTCCGGCATGTTCATGCTGATGGAGGACCAGTACGGCGTCGGTGACGTCGTCGACCTCGGCCCGTCGATCACCGGCACCGTCGAGGCGGTCGCGCTGCGCACCACCACGATCCGCGACACCGGTGGCACCGTCTGGTACGTCCGCAACGGCGAGATCCTGCGCGTCGGCAACTCGTCGCAGGGCTTCGCGGTCGCGGTCGTCGACCTGCCGCTGAGCTACGGCGCGAACCTCGCCGAGGCCACCAAGGTGCTGGAGCACAAGGTCGCCCAGGTCGCCGAGATGGATCCGGTCAAGTCGGACATCACGGCCAAGCCCGAGGTGCTCGGCGTCGAGAAGTTCACGCCGGACAACATCACTCTGCGGGTCACCGTGAAGACGCGTCCTGGCCGTCAGTGGGCGGTCCAGCGCAACCTGCGGGCCCAGCTCGTGGCTGCTTTGGAAGGCGCGGGCTTCACGGCGAAGTAGGGCCCCGGCTCGCGGGGTGAGTTAGAACACCCATTCGAGACGATCACTCACTCCGTGAACCACCAGCTCACACCTGTGTGGCGGAACCAATAGGCGGGGCGCCCTGCGGGCGGTGGCTCGCGTGAGTCAGGATGGTTGTGTGGGCAACCCGGTGAGCTTCTTCGAACAGGTCGGTGGCGAGGAGACGTTCCACCGCATCGTCGCGCGCTTCTACAAAGAGGTGAAGGCCGACGAGATCCTCCTCCCGCTGTACCCGGAAGAGGACCTCGGACCTGCGGAGGAACGGCTGCGGCTGTTCCTGATGCAGTACTGGGGTGGCCCGCACACCTACTCGGAGAACCGGGGCCACCCGAGGCTGCGGATGCGTCACGTGCCGTTCAAGATCGGACCGATCGAGCGCGACGCGTGGCTGCGCTGCATGCGGATCGCCGTCGACGAGGCAGGCCTCGACGAGGCCCACCGCAAGCAGCTCTGGGAGTACCTGGAGATGGCCGCGAACAGCCTGATGAACGCCTGGTCTTGATCGCCCATCACCCGATCGGGCCCAATCGCCGCGAGACGTAAGGCAGGATGACCCCCCGTGCGACGATCCTCCGACCTCACCCCCGAGATCGCCGAAGAGTCCGCCTGGTGGCGTGACGCCGTCTTCTACCAGGTGTACGTGCGCTCCTTCGCCGACTCCAACGGCGACGGCGTCGGCGACCTCGACGGCATCCGCTCCCGCCTCGGCTACCTGGAGCTGCTCGGGGTCGACGCCCTGTGGCTGACCCCGTTCTACCGCTCGCCGATGGCCGACCACGGCTACGACGTCGCCGATCCGCGCGACGTCGATCCGATGTTCGGCGACCTGGCCGCGTTCGACCGGCTGGTGGCGGACGCGCACGAGCACAACATCCGGGTGACGGTCGACCTGGTCCCGAACCACACGAGCGACCTGCACGAGTGGTTCCAGGAGGCTCTGCACGCCGGCCCGGGCAGCATGGAACGCGCCCGCTACATCTTCCGCGACGGCCGCGGCTTCGACGGCTCGCAGCCGCCGAACAACTGGGTGTCCGTCTTCGGCGGCCCGGCGTGGACCCGCGTGCCCGACGGCCAGTGGTACCTGCACCTGTTCGCGCCGGAGCAGCCCGACCTCAACTGGGACCACCCGGAGGTCCGCGCCGACCTGGAGACCACGCTGCGGTTCTGGCTGGACCGCGGTGTCGACGGCTTCCGCATCGACGTGGCGCACGGCATGGCCAAGCCCGACGGCCTGCCGGACATGGAGATCAAGGTTCAGGCGCCGGGCGTGCTGTCCGACGACGCGCACGACCCGCGGTTCGACAACGACGGCGTGCACGAGATCCACCGCATGATCCGCAAGGTCATGGACGGCTACCCCGGCACGATGGCCGTCGGCGAGATCTGGGTGAAGGACGACGAGCGGTTCGCCGCCTACGTCCGCCCCGACGAGCTGCACCTGGGCTTCAACTTCCGCCTGGTCGAGGCCGGCTTCGACGCCGACGCCGTCCGTTCGGCGATCGAGCACTCGCTGGGCGCGGTGGCTTTGACCGGCACGCCTGCCACGTGGACGCTGTCCAACCACGACGTCGCGCGCCACGTGACGCGCTACGGCGGCGGTGTGCTGGGCGAGCAGCGGGCCCGCGCGATGACGCTGGTCGAGCTCGCGCTGCCGGGCGTGATCTACCTCTACAACGGCGAAGAGCTCGGCCTGCCGAACGTGGAGCTGCCGGACTGGGCCCTGCAGGACCCGACCTGGGAGCGTTCCGGCCACACCGAGCGCGGTCGTGACGGCGCGCGCGTGCCGATCCCGTGGGAGGGCACGACGCCGCCGTTCGGGTTCTCTTCCGCTGTGAACACCTGGCTGCCGCAGCCGAACGAGTGGGACCACCTCACGGCGGAAGCCCAGCTGGAGGACCCCGGTTCGATGCTGTCGCTGTACCGGGAGGCGCTGGAGCACCGGAAGTCCAACGCGTCCTTCGCGGGCGACGAGCTGGAGTGGTACGGCGCCCCGGCGGGCTGCTTCGCGTTCCGGCGCAAGGGTGGCGGGCTGATCTGCGCGCTGAACACGTCCGGGGCTTCCGTGCCGCTGCCTCCGGGGCGGGTGCTGCTGTCGTCCGGTCCGATGGACGGCGACCAGCTGCCGCCCGACACGGCTGTCTGGCTGGTCTGAGTTCCGGGTTGCTGCGGGCGTTTCTCTACGCCCGCAGCTTGTCGTCTGCCGCCAGCAGCAAGCCGAACACGACGACGAGCGTGGCGACCTGGGCGATGGCCAGCCACAGCCCGATGGGCACAGTGGCCAGGGCTGCTGCTGCCGCGATGATCCGCCACTTGTTGCTGCCGATCTTCAGGCGGTAGCGGAAGTAGATCTGGCCGATCAGGAAGATCGCCGCGCCGCCGCCCAGCGCCAGCGCCCCGCTGAGGTAGAGGTGCTCGGTCGCGTGGCCGATCGTCTTCTTCACGCCGACCGCCACGACCACGATGCCGAGCAGGATCGGCGCGTGCGCCCAGCCGAACGCGCTCAGTGCCGCGCTGGCCCGGTCTTTTGGCGTCATGGCCGCCATGCTGTGCTCGGCACGCAGGTCCTGCTCGCGGCCGAAGTAGCACCACCAGAGCTGGTAGACGAGCGCGAGGCCCAGGAGCGCGGCTACGACCAGCTGCAGGTTGAGCGGCACCCCCGCCGCACCGATGCCGATCGCGATGATCGACTCGCCGAGCGCCACGATGACCACCAGGCCATGCCGCTCCACGAAGTGCGCCGACCGGATGCGGAACTCGCCGTGCCGCCGGTTCACGTACGGCGACACGATCATGACCACCACGGCCGCCGTCCACGCCGCCGCACGCCACGTGCTCGGCAGGAACCCGCCGGCGAACACCAGACCGGCCGACCCGAGGTTGAACGGCGCCAGCCTCGCCATCGCCGCCGCCGAACCCGGTCCGCCGGACGCGATGAACAGACCGGAGTGCACCAGGTTCACGATCAGGTACCCGATGCCGAACGCGACCCCGGCGGCGCCGAACGCGTTGGGAATCGCCAGCGCGATCACCAAGAACCCGCCCATGCCCGCCATGAGCAGCAACCGTCGCATGGTGGTGGTCGGCGGGACGGAGTTCGTGAGCCAGACGTACCCGAAGTACATCCACAGGATCACGAACAGCATGATCACGACCTGCGCGAACCCGAGCGGCGACGTGTCGTCGGCCAGCGTGCTCGTCAGCTGCGTGATGGTGAAGACGAAGACCAGGTCGAAGAACAGCTCCAGCGTCGAGACCCGGTACTCGGTCTCCTCGGGCGCTTCCGGCGCCTCGTGCGTTTCGGCGGACACGCGCGACATCGTGCCACGCGCATCCGCTTGCGGCGCCCCGAATTCTCCAACCGCGAACCTGGACCTAACTCCAGGTCGGCCCTAGGTCGACCTCAGCTACGTCCAGCCGGGATCGCTGCCACAGCAACATCCAGCCAGGCTCGCTGCCCTGACGACGGTGCCGATCGTCAGACGATCAGCGGCAGCATCGAGTGCCGGCGCCGGACCACCGCGCCGTACTTGGCGTCGATCCGCAGCCACGAGTCGGTCGCGGTGACCCTGACCTCGCCGCTCTCGCCGAGAAAACCCATGCCCGACAACGCGAACAGGCACCGCAGCGGAATCTTCACGTCCAACCCGGACCCGCTGACCGTGAGCACGGTCTGGTCCAGCAACGAGGCCGGCGGTGTCCCCTGCGGCCCGGCGTTCTCCCGCGCCACCTCGACGCCTTCGTCCGCGAGCTTCGCGACGACCTCGACCGGCAGCCGGTCGACCATCAGCCAGCCCTCGAACGGCGGCAGGGCCGTGCGCCACATCAGATCCTTGGCCGGCCCGGGGTCGATGCGTTCGTCGCGCATGACCGCGAGCCCTGTCAGCAGCTCAGAACCCGAGACCGTCACGTCGGCGGGATTCGCTTGTCCCGCAACGGTTCGCGTGGCCAGCGCGTCGAACGGCGTGGCAACCCACGCGTCAAGCAGCTCCTCGTTGCGGTTGCGCAGCCGCACCACGGACTGCCCATCCAGCCGCACCGCACGCGCGGCGAACGCTCCGAGGTCGTCTCTCTCGGCCGCGTCGGCCAGCACCAGCTCAGGCACCATTACCCCCTGCTCGCCACCCGGCGAGAAAATCGCGCTCGGCGTCGGTCAGCCGACGCGGCCGCGCTGTCGTCACGTTGTAGGGCACCATGAGCGTCTCCGCCCTGGTGACCACGGGGCTGTCCGCCTCCCGGCTGCCGCGCACCACGTAGTCGAGCGTGAACGACGCGGATTTGAGCTCCCGCACCGACATCTCGACCACGATGTCCTCACCGGTGAACACGATCGGCGCGAGGTAGTCGACGAAGAGCTTCGCCACGACCATCCCCTCGGCCATCTCCTTCACCCCGTGGCGGGCGGCCTCGGTGAACAGCAGCTCGATCCGGGCCTCTTCCAGCAACGTCACCGTGTTCGCGTGGTTGACGTGGCCGAACGCATCCATGTCCGACCATCGCGGCCGCACACCAGTGACGAAGACACCCATGCAGGGACCCTACCGCTCGCGAACCTTCACAGGATCTCCACGCCAGCCGATTGAAAGTCGATATCCAGCTCTCGACACTCGATCTGTGTATCGCGCACTCGTGATCGTTCTGCAGGCCCTGCTCGCCCTCGCGTTCCTCTTCGGGCTGTACGTGCAGATCGTGGTCGTCCCGACGGACGCGGCGGACGCGGTCGCGTTCTTCCCGCCCTACGAGTCCGTGCAGGTGCTGTTCGTGACGTTCGAGATCGTCTTCGTCGCGTGCTTCCAGGTCCTGGCTGTGGCGTTGTGCGGCGTGCTGCAGCGGGCGGGCAAGCGCACCCTGTTCACGTCCGGCGCGCTCCTGTGGACGAACATCGCGGCCGGCGCTGTCGCCGCCGCTGCCGTGGTGATCGGATGGGCGTGCGGCTACGTCTTGTTCACCGACATCCCCACACCCTTCGACGGCATGGAGCTCATCGCCCTGGGGATGGCGACCGCCACCGGCACTCTCGTGACGGCCGGTCTCGCGTTGTTCCTTGTGTTCGTGCGGTATTCGCACCGTCTCGCGATCGTGGAGCGTGCGGAGTTGGGGCAGGTCGTCTGACCTGCCCCAGCTCCGCAAGCACTACCTGACCATGCTCCGCACCTGGCGGGCGGCGACGGACAGAGTGGCCAGATCCAGCTGGTGGACCCGGTTGATCTCCTCCAGCGCACCACGCGAGCGTGCCAGGCGGGAGGCGTTGGCCTGCTCCCACTTGGCGATCTTCTCGCTCGCCGTGTCGCCCTCGTCGCTCGCCCTCATCACGTCGATCGTGATGGCCCGCAGCGACGAGTAGAAGTCGTCGCGGAGAGCCAGGCGGGCCAGGGCGTGCCAGCGGTTGCCGCGCTCCAGGCTCGTCACCGAGTCCAGCATGTGGTCGATGTCGAGGTGGTCGGACAGAGCGAAGTACAGCTCGGCGGTCTCCCGGTGCGAGCGCTCCGGGCCCATGCCGCCGGCCGGACCGATCTCGCGTTCGGCCAGCTCGGCGATCTCGGTGACGTCGAGCAGGCCGTACATGTAGAGCAGCGCGGCGACCTTGCGGGCGAGCTCCGCGGGGACGCCCTGCTCGACGAACGTGTCCGCCTTGCCGGCGACCACGTCGTACTCCTTGCCCTGCACCAGGTCCAGGGCGAACGGGCTGAGCTCCTCGACCACGCTGCGGAAGCGGTTGATCGTCGAGCCCACCGCCAGCGGCTGCGGGCGGTTCGACAGCAGCCAGCGGGACGCGCGGTCGAGCAGGCGACGGGTCTCCAGCACCAGGTTGTCCTGGACCGCCGTCGACACCACGTTGTCCAGCGCCTCGATCTCGCGCCAGATCGCCGGCAGGTCGAAGACCTCGGTGACCACGGCGTAGGAGCGGACCGCGTCGGTCGCCGACGCGCTCATCTCCTCTGCCAGGCGGAAGGCGTAGGACACGCCACCGCCGTCGACGACCTCGTTCACCACGACCGTCGTGATGATCTGCTTCGCCAGCGGGTGGTTCGGGATGGCCGTGCCGAAACGCTCGCGCAACAGCGTCGGGAAGTAGTCCGGCAGCTTGTTCTTGAACGTGTCGATCGTCGGGATCTCGCTCGCGAGCAGCTCTTCCTTCAGCGTGAGCTTGGTGAAGGCGAGCAGCGTGGCGAGCTCCGGCGACGTCAGGCCCTCGCCCTGCTTCTCCAGCGTCTTGAACTCCGCGGCGCTCGGCAGCGCTTCCAGCTTGCGGTTGAGAGCGCCGCGAGCTTCGAGATCAGCCGTGAGACGCGCGTGCACCGACAGCATCGGGCCGGCGTGCGCCCGGCTGACACCGAGGACGTTGTTCTGCGAGTAGTTGTCGGCCAGCACGAGCTCGCCGACCTCGTCGGTCATCTCGGCGAGGACCTCGTTGCGCTGCTGCTGCTCCACCGAACCCTCGCGGACCAGGTGGTCCAGCAGGATCTTGATGTTGACCTCGTGGTCCGAGCAGTCGACACCGGCGGAGTTGTCGAGCGCGTCGGTGTTGACCTTGCCGCCCTTGCGCGCGAACTCGATGCGGCCGCGCTGGGTCAGGCCCAGGTTGCCGCCCTCGCCGACGACCTTGACGCGCAGCTCGTTGCCGTCGACGCGGATCGAGTCGTTGGCCTTGTCGCCGACGTCGGCGTGCGACTCGGTCGACGCCTTGACGTAGGTGCCGATGCCCCCGTTCCAGAGCAGGTCGACCGGCGCGAGCAGGATCGCCTTCTTCAGCTCCGGCGGGGACAGCTTCTGCACGCCCTCCGGCAGCCCCAGCGCGACGCGGGCCTGCTCGGACAGCGGGATCGACTTGGCGGACAACGGGAAGATGCCGCCGCCCTCGCTGATCAACGAGCGGTCGTAGTCGTCCCACGACGAGCGCGGCACGTTGAACAGCCGCACGCGCTCGGCGAACGAGGTGTCCGCGACCGGGTTCGGGTCGATGAAGATGTGCCGGTGGTCGAACGCGGCCACGAGCCGGATGTGCTCGGACAGCATCATGCCGTTGCCGAACACGTCACCGGACATGTCGCCGATGCCGACGACGGTGAACTCCTCGGTCTGCGTGTCCACGCCGAGCTCGCGGAACGAGCGCTTCACGCTCTCCCACGCGCCCTTGGCCGTGATGCCCATGGCCTTGTGGTCGTAGCCGATCGAGCCACCGGAGGCGAACGCGTCACCCAGCCAGAAGCCGTAGCTCTGGCTCACACCGTTCGCGATGTCGGAGAACGTCGCGGTGCCCTTGTCCGCGGCCACGACCAGGTACGTGTCGTCGCCGTCGTAGCGCACGACCTGCGGCGCGGGCACGACCTCGTTGTTGATCAGGTTGTCGGTGAGGTCGAGCAGGCCCGAGATGAACATCTTGTAGCAGGCGATGCCCTCGGACATGAAGTTCTCGCGGTCGATGCCGGGGTCGCCGGTCGGCGGGATCGGCTTCTTGACGACGAAGCCGCCCTTGGCACCGACCGGCACGATCACCGCGTTCTTCACGGCCTGCGCCTTGACCAGGCCGAGCACCTCGGTGCGGAAGTCCTCGCGACGGTCCGACCAGCGCAGACCTCCACGCGCGACGCTGCCGAAGCGCAGGTGCACGCCCTCGACCCGCGGCGAGTACACGAAGATCTCGAACTTCGGCCGCGGCGCGGGCAGGTCCGGGATCGCCTGCGGGTCGAGCTTGACCGACAGGTACGGCCGGGCGTTGCCATCGGCGTCGCGGAAGAAGTAGTTCGTCCGCAGCGTGGCGTTGATCAGCGTGAGCAGGCTGCGCAGGATGCGGTCCGCGTCCAGGCTCGTCACGTCGTCGATCAGCTTGCCGGTCTCGGTGACCATCGTCTCGGTGCGATCGGCGCGCGTGGCGTCGTCGAGCCGCGGGTCGAACCGGGACTCGAACAACGCCACCAGCGCGATCGCCACGCTCGTGTGGCTGAGCACCGCGTCCTCGATGTAGTCCTGCGAGTACGGCGTGCCCGCCTGCCGCAGGTACTTCGCGTACGCGCGCAGCATCGCGGCCTGCTGCCAGGTGAGCCCGGCCTGCAGCACCAGCGAGTTGAACCTGTCGACCTCGGCCTCACCGCGCCAGACGGCGGCGAACGCGTCCTGGAACCGCACGCGCACGTTGTCGAGGTCGGACTCCGACAGCTGCTCGAGCGCCTTCTGGTCGATGCGCAGGCCGAAGTCGTAGATCCAGCACTGCACGCCGTCTTCGCGGGTGATCTCGTACGGCCGCTCGTCGACCACGATCACGCCCATGCGCTGCAGCATCGGCAGCACGTCGGACAGCGTGATGCCGTCGCCCGTCACGAACAGCTTGAAGCGCCGCTCCCCCGGCTCGGCGTCCTCCGGCACGTAGAACACCATGTCGAGGTCGCCCTGGGCGAGCGCCTCGATGCGGCGGAAGTCGCCGAGGCCGATGCTCGCCGGGAAGTCCTCCTTGTAGGCCTCCGGGAAGACCGAGGCGAACCGCTGCCCCTGCTCGGTGGCCGACTCGGCACCCAGGACACCGCTGTCGCCCAGCACGGCCTCGACCATGCGGTCGTCCCAGCTGCGGACGGCCTCGGCGAGCTTCTGCTGGATCGCGTGGGTGTCCGGCTCCAGCGTGCGCGCCGGATCCGTGTGCACCATGAAGTGCACGCGAGCCAGCGCCGACTCGCCGATGCGCGCGCTGTACTCGAGGTTCAGACCGCCGAGCTCGGCGAGCAGCACCTCCTGCATCGCGAGGCGGCTCGTCGTCGTGTAGCGGTCGCGCGGCAGGTAGACCAGGCACGAGAAGAAGCGACCGAACGGGTCGCGCCGCAGGAACAACCGCAGCCGGCGGCGTTCCGCGAGCGCGATGACGCCCGTCGTCGTCTGGTAGAGCGTGTCGGCGTCGACCGAGAACAGCTCGGTGCGCGGGTAGTTCTGGAT
>JAVXWK010001117.1:0-8120 GCA_032230575.1 Pseudonocardiales bacterium
TGCCCGCGACGGTCAGCCCTGGACTGCCCGCGCCCGCGATGACCGCGGGTGTGAGAGCGGGGCCATCCTGGATGACGTCGAGCCACACGTCGGGCACGCGTGGCGCCGGCGTCGAGGCCAGTCCGAACACCACCAGCGAGCCGGCGTCCGGGACGAGGTGCTTGGTGTTCTTCCAGATCACGTAGAGCTTGCCGTCGTTCGCCCGCACCGCCGCGTAGCGTTCGTCCGGCATCACGCCGTACTGCTCGCCGGGATCGAAGTCCACGAGGATCCCCGGCTTGCCACCCTCCTGCGGCGTGGTGGGGCACAGCAGCCACGACGGCGGCAGCAGCTCCTGCGGCCTCGGCACGGTGTCCGGAGCGCCGGGAATGCCCATCTGAGGCCCGCGGGGCAGGCCTTCCAGCGACTTGCGCGAGATGGTGGTGACCTTGTTGCCGGAACCCTGGATCAGCATGGCGGAGGCGAGGTTCGGCGTCGCCATGAGCATGTTGTCGACGTAGACGTACCGGGTGCCGGACTCCTTCTCGACGAGGATGGCGCCCTTCTGCCGCCACGCCGTGTTGCCGCCGGGCACGATCAGCCCGTAGACACCGAAACCGATCACGACCAGCAACGCGATGACCGCGCCGGTCAGCAGACCCGAGCGGCCGCGCTTGGTCGGCGGCTCCATCATGCTCGGATCGCCGACCGTCAGCGCGGTCGTCATGCGCTGCATCAGGAACTGGTAGGCGTGGACGTGGTCCTTCTGCGTCTGCACCGGCTCACCCGGCCAATCCGCGCGCCCAGGCGTAGACGCCCAGGATCTGCAGCAGCACCGGGATGGTGGCGGCGGCCACGAGCGACTCGACCCACTGCGCGCGCTGCACCCAGAGCGGCACGAGGCGGCGTGTCGGCGGCCGCAGCACGGCCAGCACGAGCGCGATCAGCGTGACCAGCACGGCCGAGAGCACGACCACGCGCCACCCGAACGTCAGGTCGCCGCCGAACACGAGCAGCAGCTGGACGACGCCCATCAGGCCGGCGGCGACGAGAGCGATCCGCTGCCAGGCGTTGAGGAAACCGCCGGAGCGCACCAGAGCGGAGATCGTGACCAGGATCCCGAGCGTCGTCGGCGCCCAGCCCTCCGCCTTGAACAGCACCGGGTAGCTGAACGTGAACACCAGCGCCGCGGTGACCATGAACGAGGTCAGGTAGCGGTCGGCGTTCCTGGTGCGCGTGATGATCATCTCGGCGTCGAGCGGATCGATGTCGGACTGCAGCTCCTCGGCCGTGCGCGGCAGCTGCGGCCCGCGCAGCCGCGCCATCCGGATCACCAGCTTCGGCACGCCGATCAGCACCGCCAGCGCGATCACCGAGTAGACACCGGCGGCGCTCGCGGGGTGCAGCTCCATGTCGAGGAACGCCCGCATGCCGAGGAACGCGGCGAGGCCCGCGCCGATGAGCACGCCCAGCGGCACCACGGGCAGTTTGGGAGCCCACAGCGTGGACGCCCCGAGCAGCGCGACCGACGAGACCGCCAGAGTCAGTCCGCCCAACGCGACCGAGCTCTGCTTCAGGTCGAACGCCGCGGCCACGCCATCGGATGAGAACGCTCCCGCGAGCGCGAGGTGCACGAGGCCCGGCACCGCGAACACCAGCGCCAGCGGCTGGTCGTCGAGCTTGCGCGACACCGGGACGGACGTACCCGCGAGCAGCAGGCCGATGACGGCCGTCGTGAGCGCGGCGGTGAGCGTCGAGCCCGCACCTGCGGCCAGCACCGCCAGCACCGCGGTCGCGCCGACACCCAGCGTGAGGAACAGCCATCGGCTGAACTCGGGCTTCCAGCGGTCCTTCTGGCGGCTCAGCGCGACCGCCATGCCGTCGGAGATGTCGTCGAAAGCCAGCTCCGGCAACGGGTTCGCCGCCGGGCGGACGTAGAACGTGTCGCCCTCCAGCCACTCCAGGCTCTCCGGGGTGCCCTCGGGGTCGAGCGGCGGCTCGCCCAGCCGCTGCAACACCCAGGACCGCTCGCCGGTCACCTCGACGCCCGCCACGATGTGGTCGTTCGGGTCTGTCGTGTGCTTGAGCAGCACCGGCAGCAGTCCCGCCACCGGAATCGAGACGGGCACAGCGAGATCGGCCCGGCCCGCCGGGCCGAACACGGTGATGCGGCAGAGTTCGGCCTGCGCGCTCGTCATGACAGCTTCCTCTTGTTCGTCTCGATCTCGATCACTGCCATCCCGCACCACCCGACGCCGACGCGACCGCGACGGGCACGAAACCGGTCTGCACCAGTCGAACGCCCTTGCGGTTCACCAGCTGAGCGCGGCCGGGCACCAGCTTGCGAGGAATGGCCTCGCCGAGGAACTTGCCCTCCTCCTTGGGGTAGGAGAAGACGATGCCCGGCGTGCCGAGCTCCCACATCCTGCGAATGACCGGGTCGCTGAGCGCCCGCATCGCGCCGGACGTGCTGCGCGCGATGATCACGTGCAGTCCGATGTAGACACCCTGGGCGAGCACGGGCAGCAACGCGTCGATCGGCGAACCCATGCCCATGCCGAACAGCTCGTAGTCGTCGATGACGAGGAAGAACTGCGGCCCGTCCCACCAGTCGCGGCGGCGCAGCCGGTCGGCGCTGACGTCCTCACCGGGAACCCGGCGGGACATCGACACCGCGGCCTTGCCCACCAGGTCCTTGAGCGTGTCACCGGTGATCGCGTAGCCGACCCGGTACGACTCCGGCACCAGCGTGTCGAGCTGCCGGTTCGGGTCACCCAGCAGGATCTTCGCCTGGTCCGGCGAGTAGTGCGACATGATCTGCCGCAGCACCATCCGCAGCGCGTTGGTCTTGCCGGTCTCGCTGTCGCCGAACACCAGCAGGTGCGAGTTCTGCTCGAAGTCGTGCCAGACGGGCTCCAGCCGCTGCTCGTCCAGGCCGATCGCGATCCGGACGTCGCCCTCCGGCCTCGGCAGGTCGGAGACCGGAAGCAGGGGCGGGAGCATCCGCACCGGCGGCGCGGGCTGGCCCGGCCAGAACGTCGCGACCTCCTCGGCGAGCGCTTTCGTCGCCGAGGCAAGGGTTTCCGTGTCCGAGCTGCCGTCCATCCGCGGCAGGCCGGACAGGAAGTGCATGCCCGCCGGGGTGAGGCCGCGGCCGGGCTGCGACGGCACGGTCTGCGCCTTGCGGGACCCGACCTCGGACTCCATCGGGTCGCCGAGCCGCAGCTCGAACTTGCTGCCGATCACGTCGCGCAGCGCGGGCCGGATCTCCGACCAGCGGTTCGCGCCGATCATCACGTGGACGCCGAACGAGAGACCGCGCACCGCGAGCTCGTTGATCCGCGGTTCCAGGTCGGGGAAGTCCTGCTTGACCGTGTACCAGCCGTCGATGACCAGGAAGACGTCGCCGTACGGGTCGACGAGCTCGCCGGTGCGCCGCAGTTCCCGGTACGCCGCCATGGATTCCAGGCCGCGACTGGTGAAAGTGGCCTCCCTGGCCTCGATCAGCAGCAGGATCTGCGCGATCGTGCGGACCACGCGGTCGTGTTCCAGACGGGTCGCGATCGAGCCGACGTGCGGCAGGCCCGCGATCGACATGATGCCGCCACCGCCGAAGTCGAGGCCGTAGAACTGGACCTCCGACGGCGTGTGCGTCATCGCCAGCGACAGCACCAAAGTGCGCAGCAGCGTCGACTTGCCCGACTGGGGCGCACCGACCACGGCGACGTGACCGTCCGCACCGGACAGATCCGCGACCATCAGCTCGCGCACCTGCTCGTACGGGCGGTCGATCATGCCCAGCGGCGCGCGCAGCTTGCCCTGCATCGTGCGGTCCTCGACGTTCATGCCGCGGAACTGGTCGGGCAACACGCTGGGCAGCAACGAGTCGAGGCTCGGCGACTCGGCCAGCGGCGGCAGCCACACCTGACGCGCGGCGGGCCCGGCACCCTGGAGCCGGCCGATGAACGCGTCGGCGAGACTGATCGTGTTGGCCTGCGCGGCCGTGTCGGCCTCGGTCTCCTCGACCTCCTGCTGCTCGTCGAGGACGATGAGCCTGCGCAACGGCCGGGCGTGCGTGGCGAACGGGACGATCTCCTGCGCGGCCTTCTCCTCGACGCCGGTCTCGGCGTGCGGCAGCGGCGCCGGGCCGGAGACGTAGGCGCCCTTGAAGCGCACCAGGTTCGTCTGGTCGATCTTGAGATAACCGTTGCCCGGTTCGGAAGGCAGCTCGTAGGCGTTCGCGACGCCGATGACGCTGCGAGACTCCATCGAGGAGAACGTGCGCAGCGCGATCCGGTACGAGAGGTGGCCCTCGACGCGGTGGATCCGGCCCTCGTCAAGTCGTTGCGAGGCAAGCAGGAGGTGCACGCCGAGGCTCCGCCCCAACCGTCCTACCGAGACGAACAGGTCCATGAACTCCGGCTTGCTCGCCAGCAGTTCGGAGAACTCGTCCACCACGAGCAGAAGTGTGGGGAACGGTGCGAGCGGCTCCCCCGCGGCCCTGGCCTTCTCGTACTCGAACAACGACGGATAACCGCTGACGCGAAGGAGTTCCTGGCGGCGGATCATCTCGCCGTTGAGCGAGTCCTGCATGCGGTCGACCAGCGGCAGCTCGTCCGCCAGGTTGGTGATCACCGCGGAGGTGTGCGGCAGCCGGTCCATGCCGAGGAACGTCGCGCCACCCTTGAAGTCGACCAGGACCAGGTTGAGGATCTCCGACGAGTGCGTCGCCGCGAGCCCCAGCACGAGCGTCCGCAGCAGCTCGCTCTTGCCGGAACCGGTGGCACCGATGACGAGTCCGTGCGGGCCCATGCCGCCCTGTGCCGACTCCTTGAGGTCGAGCTCGACGACCTCGCCCTCCTCCGTGACGCCGATCGGCACGGACATGCGGGCGCGCTGGGCGTTGCGGGGCCGCCACTGGTGGTTGATGTCGAACGTGTTGACGTCGCGGATGCCGAGCAGCGTGGTCAGCTCGAAGTCGGAGTCGAGCGAGCGCTCGACCAGCTCCACGTGACCGCTGGTGCGCTTGGGCGCGAGGGTCCGCGCGAGCACCTCGGACTCGACCAGGCTCAGCTCGTCGCGCGACGCGACACCGGTGCCGTCACCGGACGGGAACTCGACCCGGTCCTCGACCGCGGTCAGCCGCAGCACCTTCGCGCCGCCGGGCAGCATGCCCGTGATGTCGAGCAGCACCACGTTGCGCAGCCCGACGTCGAAGAGCCGCGAGGACTCGGGCACGGTCGCCAGGTGGGCCACCACGACCACGAACGGCTCCGAGTTGCTCGGCGCCGCCGCCTTGTCGTGCGGGCTGCGGTCGATGACCTCCTTGCCCAGCATGTCCATCAGCTCGTCGTGGTCGCAGGCGAGCATGCGGATGGGACCGGCGTCGTCGCGCGCCGTCGGGTGCGCGGTGTGCGGCATCCACTTGATCCAGTCCCACTCGGACCGGGCCTCCTCCGAGGTGAGCACGGCGATGCGCAGCTCCTCGGGAGCGTGGAAGGTGACGAGCTGCGCGAGCACCGCGCGGGCAAGGCCCAGCGCGTTGCCCACGTCGCCCGCGAACTCGACGCTCGTGAAACTGCGCAGCCCCACCGCGATCGGGATGCCGGACACCGTTCGGTAGGCCTCGCTGAACCGCCGCAACGAGATCGCCGAGAGCGGTTCGAGGTCCTCGATCGGCTTGGTGGTCGGCGGCACCAGCTCGAGCGCCGCCTGCTGGGTGCCGAGCCCGATCCGCACGCGCCCGAAGTCGTCGTGGCTCGCCCGCCGCTCCCACAGCCGCGAGCCGCCGGCGATGTACCAGAGCCACCCCGGCGCGGGGTTGTTCCAGAGCACCGCGGCGCGTTGCTCGTCGGCCGTGGTGCGGGTGCGGGTGCGCATCTGGCCGATGTAGCGCAGGTAGTCGCGCCGTTCGGCCGCCATCTTCTTCTTGCGGTCACCCGCGGCCCTGCCCATCTGGCCGAGCCCCATGCTGATCATCGCGATGCCCATGCCGCCACCCATGACGTACGTCATCGGCGAGCTGCCACCGGCACCGGAGAAGGCCAGGATCATGACCATCGAGCCGAGGCCCATCGGCAGGAACATCATCATGGACGCGAGGTCCCGGGTGGCGGGCTCGGCGAGCACAGGTGGTTCCTGCAGCTCGATCTGCCCGGTCGGCATCTCGGGACCGGCGACCCTGGGGGGACGTTTGACCGTCTCGGTCGCCATCAGACGAGCTCCATCTCACGGTTGGTCTTGGTGATCACTCGAGGACTCCCGTCGGCTTCGAGCCCTTCGAGCCGCCCCACGCCGAGTCCTTCTCGTTGAGCAGGTCGGCGGCGGTTCGCTCCTCCGGTTCGGCGTCCTCGCCTTCCTCGCTCTCCCGCTCCAGCCGCTCGGCCCGCGCGGCCTCCGCGGCCAGGTACTCCTCCCGCTCGTCCGGCGGCACCGTGAACTCGTCGCCGCACGACGGCGGCGCCACGAAGCTGTCGACGACGGTCGGCCCTTCCTCGCCCGCCCTGCGCCGCCGGTAGGTGGTGTGCGCGAGCGAGGGTTCGTTCTCCCACAACGGGGTTTCCTCGAGCTCGACGTCGGGCTTCGGCTCCTCGGTGTCCCAGCCGGACTTGTCGGACTTGGCCACGACGAGCGGCATCACCAGGCCCGGCAACAGGAAGTCCATGCCTCCGGTGTCCCACGCACTGGTGTCCTTCACCGCGTCGTCCGGCCGCACGACGACCACGGAGTCGACGCCGGGCAGCGGTCCCGTGGCACCGCCACCGGGCAGAAGAGCTCCTCCGCGGTCCTCGTCGTCCTTGACCTTGCCGTCCGCATCGACGTGCGGGAACTCCGAGCCGCGCGGCACCGTCGAGCCCAGCGCGGCCGCCGCCGTGACGGCACTCGCGCCCAGCACCGCGGCGGTCGCCGTGACCGACGGCCCGTCCTGCACAGCCGGAACGACGCCGGAGCTCGCCGTCCACCCGGCCGGTGCGGCCGCGGGGGTCAGGTCGACCTCGGCCGGAACAACCGGCGTGGCAGTCACCTGGTCCTCGGCCACCGGAGGCAGAGCGGGCTCCCACGTGTCGTCCGCGACCACCGGAACGACGGGCGCCTCCTCCTGCTCGGCGGGCGTGATCGCCCACGACTCCGGGTTCGACGACGGCGCGACGACATCGGAGGTACCGCCGACCTGGCCGGAGTCACCCGACCCGGTCCACGGCTCGTTGACACCGCCGAGCAGACCGGACGAGTCCGGCCGCTCCGCGCCCGCGCCGGGCTGGCCACCCGTGCCCGGAGGCATCATCGGAGGCATGCCACCGGCCGGCACCTGTTGTCCCGGCTGGGTCACCGACGGCGTGCCCGGCGGGTTCGCCAGGTCCGCCGCGGGCGGCACCTCGTTCAGGCCGCTCGTGGGAGGCAGACCGCCCAGGGGCACCTGGACTCCGGGCGGGGTGGCCCCACCGCTGTCGCCGCCCGTCGCCCAGTCCTCGGGCTTGAGCGACGGCGGCGGAGGTACCTGGCTGAGGTCGAGCGCGGGCGGCTTGGCACCTTCCCACGGCTTCTTCTCACCACCGAGCAGACCCGACGAGTCCGGCCGCTCCGCGTTGGAGCCACCCTGCCCGCCGCCCATGCCGGAAGGCGGCGGCATCATCGGCGTCTGCGGAGCCTGCGGCAGCTGAGCGTTGTTGCCGGTGTTCGAGGCAGCAGGCGGTGCTGCCCAGTCCTCCGGCTTCACCGCGGGCGGCTTGATGCCACCGGGGTCGCTCAGAGGCGGCGGCGAGCCCGCTTCCCACGGCTTCTTGACGCCACCGAGCAGGCCCGACGAGTCCGGGCGGTCGGCACCGCCGGTACCACCGTGCCCGCCACCCATGCCGGACGGCGGCGGCATCATCGGCGGAGGCGGCAGCGCGCCACCCTTGTCGCCAGTGTTGCCAGTCCCGGGACCACCCTCGGTTCCAGGCGGAGGAGGCACGTTGACCGACGGCGGCTTCGGCACGTTGCCGGGGCCACCCTCACTGCCGGGCGGAGGGTTCACGGCCAGCGCAGGCGGCTTCGGGAGGTTGCCCGTACCGCCGGTACCGCCGTTGTTGCCACCCGTCGAACCCGGAGGCGGCGGCACGTTGACCGACGGCGGCTTCGGCAAGTTGCCAGTGCCACCG
>JAVXWK010000047.1:0-3370 GCA_032230575.1 Pseudonocardiales bacterium
GCACGGTGTCCACATCGGACCAGGAGTCGCGCGTCAGGTAGGCGAACGACAGCTTCGGACCCCAGTCGATCAGCCGCGCGCCGGGCCGGACGAGCGCTGCGACGCCGTTGATCGCCTCCTCGCCACCCCAGACGGCCACGGCGTCGGCCGCACCGAGCATGCGCGTCATCCAGTCGGTGTTCGACGACGAGAAGCGCAGCACGATGAGCCGGGCGGCGATCTGGCCGGTGTGGTCGTGCGAGGCCAGCGCGGCCAGCACCTCGGCGGTGAAGCCGGAGTCGTCGCTCGCCACCTTGATGACGTTGAGGTTGCCCGACAGCAGGCCCTCGACTGCGCTCAGAACGCCCGCTGCGGGCGCGTTGCCCGCCGTCACGTGTGCGAGCAGCCCGAGCGGCACCCAGGCCTCGTACGTGGGCGTGCGGAAGTCGAAACGGACCATCCGCGCCGGGTCGAGGTTGCCGAGCTCGCGCTGGAGCTTGCGTTCCAGCTCGGAGCGGCTCAGCGCGTGCCGCAACGCGTCGAGCGTCTCCTCGATCTCCAACTCGTCGAGACCCCACGACGCCAACGCTGCGCGGTGGTTGTCCAGAACCAGCTTCTCGGCCGCCGCGAGCACCACGAGCGGGCTCAGCCGCGGGCCGGTGACGACCTGCTGGGTGCGGTCCTCCAGGGTGTCGAGCCGGTGCGCGACCGAGTCGTCGTCGACCCACTCGCCCTGCCAGAAGTGCCTCATCACTTGCCTTTCAAAAGCTCTGCCGCCGCGATGGCGCACGAACGGTTGCGGGAGACGCCGGCGCGGCCGAGGATCTCGAACCACGGGGTCTCGTTGCCGCAACCGCACTCCTCAGGTGCGTGCAGTGCGGCGAGGTCACCCATCAGCACGCTCTGCGCGGGTGCCGAGGTGATGTACGGGGAGACGAACTGGATGTAGCCGGATTCGCCGTACGGCAACGGTTCCAGCGTCCGGACGTCCCTGACGATCGCACGCGACCAGGTCGGCACGTGCAGGTTGTGGTGGGAGCACTCGACGTACGGCACCGAGTGCTCGACCGAGCCGTAGCTGTCGCGGATGCGCGCGTCCGGGATGCCGAGCATCTCGGTGACCTTCGCGCGCAGCTCGTCCTTGCCGATCTGCTTGTCGGCGTTGCCCTTCCAGCCGCCGCCGAACCACACCAGTGAGCGCTCGTTCAACCGCAGCGGTTCGACGCCCATGGCGCGCATGCGGTCGAGGGTGAAGCTGAGGAACGCGGGGAAGCCGAAGATCCGCACCGGCAGGCCGCTGTCCGCGAACCGCCGCAGCGCGCGGATGTTGCCGAACGCGTCGAACTCGTGGCCGGTGCCGGTGTGCGCGAGGCCGTAGTCGACCGACCGCACGGGTGCGAAGTCGGTCATGAACTGCCCGGTGAACGAGCTGCCGAGCTTCACGGACGGCGTCGGCTGGTTGAGGTTGATCAGGTAGTGCACGGGTTCGGTGTCGTCGATGAACCCGTTGTGGTCGTAGATCCGCGCGACCATCCGCTGCCCGGCGCGCAACGTCCAGGCGTCCCAGAACATCTGCGACTTCTGCCCGGTCGTGCCGGACGAGGTGGCGTGCACGACGACCTCGTCGCGCGGCACCGACAGCACCTCGTGCATCTTGAAGAAGTTGGCGTGCACGTACGGTTGCTCGGTGATGTCCTTGAGGGGCTTGCCGTTCCACAGGCTGCGGAAGAAGTCGTTGCGGGACGCGTGCCACCGGTTCGACTCGTTCATGGCCTCCAGGAACAACTCCTGGTCGCTGTGGTCGTAGGGCGCCGCGATGTCGCAGAGCTGCTGGATGGCACCGAGAGAGGGATCCGGCACCGATGCCGGACCGAGGTGCGGGTTCATGCGCGAAATACTCCGTTGGTGTTGAGGAACTTCTGCGTCCACAGCTCGATGTACTGCTCGGTGAAGGGCCGGAACGCCTCGTCGATGGTGAGCCCGCGGAAGTCGGGCGGCTGCGGCGTGTGCACCATGACCACGTAGTCGTGGTACTGCTCGCCGTCCTTGCGCATCGCCGGGTACAGCGCGACCGGTAGGAAACCGAACGCCAGCAACGCACTCAGCTCGTCGAACTCGTGCAACGGCACCAGGGTCTCGACGTGCGGCGCACCCATGCCGGTGAGCGTGTCGATCACTCCGCCGAGGTGCGGGATGATCGTCCGCGGGTTCGGCGTCGCACCGAAGATCGTGCAGTAGCCGTCGTGCCGGTTGAGGTGGCCGTAGATCTGGTACTCGCCCTGCTCGTCCGCCAGCAGCAGGTTCGGCTTGTGCAGCGGGTAGAACCGGCGTGCGGGGTCGTTGATGGTGTGCTCGAAGTGCCGCTGCACGAACTGCGGCGCCTCGATGATCTCGAGCCGCGACGGTTCGGCCTCGGGGACGTCGGCGCCTTCCACGAACTCCGGCAGACGAGGCAGGCCGATCGTGCTGTGTGCTGCGGTGACGAGCTTTTCGAGGGCCTTGGGCACCTCGTGCACCTCTGCCCGGTGGTCGAGCACGCCGTCGCGGTGCTTGGCCAGCAACGCCATGGTCTCCCGCTTGGCGTGCTTGAAGAGGTTCGGCACGAGTCCGAGCGGGTGGAAACCGTTGCGCAGGCACACCCTCTGCGGCGCGATGTGGATCGTGCGAGCCGTGCCGTAGACCGAGTCGACGTCACCGGTCGCGAGCATCCGGTCGGTGATCTGGCCGACCGCGTGGTGCGCGATGCCGCCGCCCTGCGCGGCCGGGTCGACGACCAGCCCGCCGATCTTGCCCAGGCGGTCCTCGTGCTCGACGTGTCCCGTGATCGAGGCGACGACGCGGTTCTCGTTGCGCCACACCAGCCACGTGGTGCCTCGGGCCTCGATCTCGGCGGCCATCACCTCGGGGTCGGTGCCCATCGCGATGGGGTAGTTCGCGCCGTGCGCCCGCCGGTACAGCCTGAGCAGGTCGTCGATGTCGTCGAGTCGAGCCGGCTCGAACTCGGGTACCACTGCAGTGCCTCCTTCGTCTCCCGTTCCGGGCGCACACGAAATAAGCCGTGACGGCTTCTGGTGAATGCGAGGGGTTGACCTATTTCCAGGCTACTGGCTGGTACAACCGCCGTTCAGGTGAGGGAAGCGCATGAGCAGCGAAATTGATTCCCCAGGGCGAGCGGGATCACAGACACTCTTAAGTCGGCCTTAATTCCAAATGCTCCCGTTGGTCCTTCCGGGTGAGTTTTAACTGGTTGAAGGCTTGATCACCGCTGTGAGCGAGATCGCTTTCCCAGTTTTGTGAGGGTCTGTTCCTTTCTGTCACATGTCAACACGCGGGATTCTCGTCACGCTATTTCCGTGCCAATACAACGAGTTGACAAGCGCTCCTTTGCCGC